>CAZFAN010000065.1:0-4609 GCA_964516525.1 uncultured Candidatus Saccharibacteria bacterium
CATTATTTTTATATTGTTTTTTCTTGCCAGGTATTTTGATCATTTCCTCATAAAAACCAGTATTTGAATTGAAGCCAACAAATTCGACCGAAAAATAGGCATATTCTGGATGAAGATAATTCTTGATTAAAAACTTATCAAATTTCTTAGAGTGTATTTCGGATAATATTGTCAATACTTCATGCATATTTTGACGCATAATTTTGCTTAGTTTCAATGCGTCATTATCATTTTTCACCTCGTTTTTTAACTTATCCCAAATAAAACGTGAGTGCCAAGAGATAACAGTCGATCCCTCCTTTTCAAGTTTTAATAATAACTTTACGTCAGCAAAGCTCATACGATTGTTCTTGGCTGAATTTTTTTGGGGAGTTAGCGGATTAAATTGAGGATTATGAGAAAAACCGAGTGATATCGGCCCTATATGATCAGGACTTACTCCGTTCTTATTAAAAACCTTCATGAGCCAACTTGCAGCCTTCCAATCTCCATCAGCCCAATTTTCATATGCTCTCCTGTCTTCACCGTATCTATTTAAATTATCCTTATGTCTTCCAGTATCTTCTTTACTTCTACAGCATAGATTATAAGTATGATACCCATCAAGACGGTCTGGTGCGTTACTCATTGCTCCTGGGCTAAGCCCACCTCTTCTATTTGGATAAATATAATCTAAGCTCATTTCTTTACCGCAAATTTGGCAAGGCTTACTACCAGTCGGGTGTATCTTTCTTGCAACTTTTGAGATCCACGCACCTTCTTTTTTAATTTTAAGTTTTTTTCTCTTTTGATCCCACCATGTATATCTTCTCTTGCCGATATCACTTTTTCCGCTCGCGATCCATCTAATGGATCCATCGGACTTATAGATATCTGGCATCCCATTGTAATTAGGATGATTAACAATATAATTCATGTACTCTGAGAAATTTTTATGCCAGGTTCGCTTTGTTCTTGCCATAATGGCCTTATTATTTTAGTTAATTTAGTGGTAGCTTACTATAATATTACTCTTTGGCCAGCTATGATTCAAGGTTAATTTAAAAGAATTTGACTTTATAATTGTATTCTGGCTTCATTGACTCAATGGATATGCAGAGTGATTTAATTAAATATTGTCTCTATGCTCGTAAATCAAGTGAAGATGACGAGCGGCAGACTCTTTCAATTGATTCCCAAATTAAGGAAATGGCTAATTCTGGTCAAAATGCAGGTTTGAACATAATTGATATAAGAAAAGAAAGCCACTCAGCAAAGAATTCTGGTACTCGGCCAGTATTTAATCAACTAATTAAAGATATAAAAGCAGGTATCTTTCAAGGAATTTTGGCATGGGCTCCAGATCGGTTAAGTAGAAACGCTGGGGATCTCGGATCTATTGTTGATCTCATGGATCGAGGACTTCTCAAAGAAATTAGAACTCACGGACAAACATTTACCAATTCACCGAATGACAAGTTTCTACTTATGATTCTTTGTTCGCAAGCTAAGCTTGAGAATGACAATCGAGGAATAAATGTGAAGCGTGGAATGAAAATAAAATGTGAGCTTGGGTATAGGCCGAATATGACACCTTTGGGATATCTCAATGACAAATTTAACAATAAAGGTCAAAAGAAAATCTGTCCCGATCCTGTTCGCGCTCCAATTATTAAAGAAGCTTTTGAAAAAGTTGCATATGAAAACTATACCGGTAGAAAGATATACGTATGGCTAAGGGATAAAACTGACTTTAGAACAAGAACTGGTAGACCAGTAAGTTTAAGTATGATTTACCGAATACTTAGTAATCCCTATTACACTGGAATATTTGAAACGCCAATCGGTAGTGGGAAATGGTATAAAGGATCATATCAGCCAATTATTTCCAAAGAATTATTTAAAGCCGTGCAAGATAAACTAGCCGTAACGCCCAAATGTAAGCCAGGCACAAAGACTAAAGAATTTTTATTTACTAAAATGCTTAAATGTGGAGGTTGTGACTCGGGAATTACTGCCCATGAAGTAGTTAAGATCAGAAAGAGCGGACCTAGACGGTATATCTATTATCACTGCACTAGACTAAAAGACTTTAAATGTCACGAACTATATACAAATGAGAAAGACCTAGCAAGAGAACTAATGGAATTGCTATTAGATAGACTAACGATCATACAATTAAAATCAAATAAGCTGTTATATGCCAAATTTCAACAATTTGAGAAATTTCGCTCTGAGATATTAGATATCGAGCTTAAAGATAATCAAGTAAACTTAATTGATCTAAAGGATATTTGTCTAAAGAAATTTATTGAACATATATTTACTAGGGGATCTCGAGAAGAAAAAAGAACGATGGTAGACTGTCTTAATATGACTTTGCATCTACAAAATAGAAAAATAATAATTAAATAGAATACCATTTTAATCGCTCAAAAGGGCGTTTTTGTGTTCTTCGCAAAGCGTCCCACAATTTTTCAGACGGTCTTAAAAGAGAATATTTATTCTATCCCCAAATGGGTAATTTAAATTTAGGCGTTTTTGGGCACCAAAAAAGACCCCAACAAACGTTTAGCGTCTTCTTCTCTCCTTCTTACCTCTTTGTTACATAACTGGGGTGTCCCAGTTTCTATCTGGAGGGCCTGATGGGGATCGAACCCATGACACAAAGCTTAAAAGGCTTCTGCTCTACCACTGAGCTACAGGCCCATATATTTTATATATCCGTCTTTTATAATTTTTTCTATAAAATCTTTTCTTTTCCAGTTTTTTATTTTCTTTTCTATCTTGCAAGCTTGTTGAATAGTCTGATACTCTTGAGAAAAAACTAGTTCAAATGGTCTTTTATATTTAGTAGAAAATACATTCCCTGAATTATGCTGTCTAAATCTCCGAATAATATCTTTAGTACTACCTATATAGTAAGTATTTGATTTTAAACTACGTAATATATATACGAATGCCATATTGTTAATTATACCACTGTTCCGACGCTTTTTTGATATTAAATCAAGTGACAGGTCGGAACTCCGACTTTTTAAAACGTCGGAGAGCTGCAGGCCCATATTTTTTACAAATAAAAATACAGGTCAAAAATGATTATAACAGATAAAATTCGTGTGGTCAATATATTAAAAACTTAAAAATTAATATCAAAAAATTATAAAAATTTGGTAAAAAGTAAGTTTTTTGTATTATAATATAATTAAATATAAATAACTCAGGAGGTAAAATGAGTAAAAACGTTTTAGCTAAATATCGCGGGGCTGTATTGACTCGTGGAATTTTAGCTATTTTAGTGGGTCTTTTAATGATGCTCTACACAGGAGCAACATTGCAGTTTATCATAATATTGATTGGGGTATTTGCTCTAATCGATGGCGCCATCCTCATAATTGGTTCTTTTACTGCAAAAGAGCACAATAAATGGTGGGTATTTTTAGTAGAAGGTTTATTAAGTTTAGCTTTTGGTATCATCTTATTTAGCTGGCCAGCAATGACAGTGATACTTATGCTTTACATTGTTGCGATCTGGGCTATCATTACTGGACTTATGGAAATGATTGTTGGTTTTGCCGAAGAAGAAGGTGTTGTTGGCAAATGGCTTTTAGCAACAACTGGTGTATTGTCATTGATTATTGGTGTATTGATGTTATTAGCACCAGCAAAAACACTGGAAATTGTAGTATGGTTAATAGGACTATATGCTTTTGTGGTCGGTGTAGCAATGACTATTTTTGGCATACAGATTAAAGCTAAAAACTAAATAATTAATTAGTTTTTTATAAATTAAAACCCGGAGCAATCCGGGTTTTAAAATTGTCAGATAATTAATTTTTAAGTATAATTTTTACAAATAAATATTTTTTATGAAAATTGCGACGCTTCCCGGTTTTGAATTTCAACTAATGGGCAATGATTTAGCTAATGCGATAGGCTTAGAATTTGTTGCCAGTGTACCGACAACTGAAAATTTATTACTTTTTGGTGACCAAATATCTCCTGATAATTGGTGTTTAGATGTAAAGGCGATTTTTGGGTCTATTGTAAAAGCGATTGAATCTGGAGCTGACACTATCTTTTTATTTCATTATGCTTATCCTGTCATAAACTACGGTCCATGCTTATTGCCATGGGCATGTGATAATTATTTTGATGTTGCAATAAAAAAAATGTTTCCCGAAAAAGATATAGCAATATTTTCTGGTGCGTGGTGGAATCTTACTGTAGTTAGTTTAAATATCACCAAAGCGCTCAAAAAACGCGGTCTTAAT
The DNA here is from genome assembly GCA_964516525.1 of uncultured Candidatus Saccharibacteria bacterium. Classification (GTDB taxonomy): domain Bacteria; phylum Patescibacteriota; class UBA1384; order JAMDBS01; family CAYSHH01; genus CAZFAN01. The sequence continues at coordinate 4,254 of CAZFAN010000065.1, forward strand.
AGTCCTGATATGGTATTTAAAATAAAAAAATCTTTAGAAAAAAGTTGGAAAAAAATATGCCTTTTTCAAGAGGCAAAAGATATGTATTATGAAATCGGCGCTGTTGATTACGCAAAATTTAGTCCTATGTATAAAAATTTAAAAAACATTATTTACAATGAAAATGATTATCAGACAGTTGCGACTGCCACAAAAAAATTTATTGATAGCCTAGTAAAGGAAAAAATAAAAACTTCCAAATTAACAAAAATAGGCGTTTTTGGAGATTTCTATTCACTTTCTTTGGAACATTACCCATTTTTTAATATTGAAGAATTATTAATGAAAGATCTAGGTGTGTCATTAATCCAACCCTT
>CAZFAN010000066.1:0-4588 GCA_964516525.1 uncultured Candidatus Saccharibacteria bacterium
AGCAGCAGCTTTAAGTTGTTATAATGATGCTTTTGACATGCTTATTCATGAAGCAAATAGTTATGCCAGACAACAAGATGGTTCTGTTAAGGACATTGGCTCCGTTAGAGCAATAATGCCAAAATTATTTGATGAATCAAAAAAATATCTTAAATCGGATATGACAGCCGCAATAATATCAAACAATATGGGCACATTAATGGCTAGACTTGGTGATTTTGATGGGGCTAAAAAGATGTTTGAGCAATCTGTAGATTTAACGCCTGATAATAAGGCTTATAATGACCCCATTATTGGCTTGAAAGAACTAGAAAAATAATTTTACAATTATGGACTGGAAAACAATAATAAGTGAAAAATCAATGGATATCGTTGTTAAATATGAAGAGTCAAATGGAAGAAAAACGAAAATAGTTAATACGAAAGGCGTTGGTTATGACATTTTATCAGAAAAAGAAGAAGAACAGAGATTTATTGAAGTTAAGGCTACTAGCGAATCATGGAAAACATATAATTGGCTTCCTTTATATTACAGTGAAGTTAACTGTTTAAATAAATATCCTGATAAATTCTATTTGTATATTATAAAATTTAATCTAGATAAAAATAATAGAAATAAAGAAAATCTCGATGTGGCTGATTACGAAATTTTTGTTATTAATGGCACTGAGTTATTAGAAAATTTTAAAATTAAACCAGAAACATTTAGCTTGTCGCCAATCAGCCAAAGAAAACTCGCAAAATACATGTTACAAAATAATCAGTAAATCAAAATAAAACTATGCATAAAATACAAAATTATTCTAAATTTTTATAATATGGATAAAGTAAAAGAAAATATTTCAATAGCCGAATTTTATCAGACTAATCAAAACAAATATCCGAGCGGTCAAATTTCTGAAACTCTAAATAATTTAATTAGCGATTTTAGAATTCAATATCCAAAAATGTTTGAACCAGTTAATAATACTTTAATAGCTGTTAAATCAATCCAAGAAGTGTTAAGTAATCTAGATTTTAATTGGGAAAGTAAATACAAAAATCATCCTTTTTTATCTTTTTATAAACAAAATGAGCCAATTAATAACCTATTAGATTTTTATCAGGCTAATAAAGGTTATTTTGATGGTTTAGAGCTTAAATATAACGAAATAATAAGCAATCTACTTAATTCTTGGCAAGAATTCTCTGGAGATACCGTGAAAAACACAGGCAGTTTTTATAACCAAGCACTAAATTTGGAGAGAAGAATTATTTTTATAAAAAATAATGACTTAAAAGATTATTTAGCTAATAAAGAAAACTTTGATCATAAAATTTTTGGCGATAAAACATCTCATGTTTCTCTGATTTTTATTTATAAGGTTAGTGATCAGGAATTTTCTTCTGATAATCTACAAAAAATTATTTTAGCTCATAAAATAGAAAAATATGGCAAAGAATAATTTGGAAGATGTTATTGATAAAAATACCAAGATATTATTTTGTGGCATGGCTCCTGGTAAAAAATCTTGTGAAATGGGCCATTATTATGCAAATACTGGTAATAGATTTTGGCGCATTTTATACGAAGCTAAGTTAGTTAATGATTTGATTCAACCGTCTAGAGAATTAAGAGAATTGAATTATAATAAGTTAAAAAAGGCCGGCATTGGTTTGACTGATTTAGTCAAAGACCAGTGCGGAATGGATTTAAAAATTAAATTTATAGAGAAAGATAGAGAAAGGTTGTTAAAATTAATTAAGGATAATAAAAAAATAAAAATATTAATATTTAACGGTAAAAAGCCAGCCTCTAAATTCCTAAAAATTCAATCAAAGAAATTAGGGCTTGGGCATCAGAAAGAAATCAGTGAGGATTTAGGATTAGACATTTATATTATGCCTTCTACTTCAGGAGTAAATACTAGATTTAAAACTAAAGATTTAGCTAAGTTATTAAAATCTTACATCAATAATAAAATTTATGCATAAAATACAGAGAGCCATATTAAATCTTGCAGAAGAGGGCAATATTAGCTCCATGACATTAAGAGCTATCAGTCAGGCAATAGGAGAGGGTGATGCCCCGCAGAAAATCAAGCATCATTTGAATCAATTAGAGGCTAAGGGTTTGTTAAAAATTATTAAAGAAGAAAACAGAGTTGTTGGGTTGAATAATAGCTCAAACAGTAATATTATTTCCATCCCTATCATGGGGGCAGCTAATTGTGGTGATGCTAAAATTTATGCTGATAATAATATCGATGGTTATTTAAAGGTTTCAAAAAAAATATTAAAAAAGAATAAGAAAGATATATTTGCCATCAAAGCTGTTGGCAATTCAATGAATAGGGCTAAAATAGACGGAGAGAGTATAGAAGATGGTGATTACGTAATTATTGATTCTTCTATAAACAAACCTGCGGATGGAGAATACGCTCTATTTGTGCTTGACGGTGTTGCTAATATTAAAAAATTTAAAGAAGATAAGATTAGAAAATCAGTTGTTCTAATTTCGGAGTCGAACAGAGATTACCCACCAATTATTTTGCATAAGGATGATATTGGTTGTTTGTGTGTAGCTGGAAAAGTGATGCAGGTTATTAAATCTTAAGATTTTAAATATGAAAAAAATTATTTTTATATTCTTATTAACCTTACTACTATCAGGTTGCAGCTTAAATAATAAAAGAGTTTCTGAAATTAATACAGAAGTAAAAAATGATTATCAAGCCCCATCTAGTATTAATTTAGAATATGAAGATGATGACGCAAAAATATATTCCTTTAGTCAGGGCCTTAATAATATCGATTTAAATTCTGATGGCTTAGATGATGCTGTCTTTGTTTCTCATATTACTGGAGCTGATTATTATGATTATCATGTTTTTTACGATAGAGATATTTACAGTTTTTATATTAATAACAAAAGAACCGAACCTAACTCTGATTATTGGAGTTTAGTGACTAGAGAAATTACTGGTAAAAAAATTGGCGATTTTGATAAAGATTTTGTTGTGCCAGAAATATTAGGTTGTAACGGCGGCGGGTTATTAAGATTAGCTAAAATTAATAATTTAAATTATTTATTGTTGATATCACCTGTTGAAAATGATAATAAGTCCGATATGAATGTGCAGGTGGAAATATATAAATTAACTTTGTCTGGAAATTTAAGAGGCTCTGACTATATATTTTCTTATGTTGATACTTTTATTAGTAAAGATGCGGATTGTGGAATAGAAAGCATTTATGAAGCAGAAATTCCTAATATCGTTGAATTTTTGAAATTAAAAAACAAAGAAGATGATAAAAAACTAACTTATAATCAGCTCATGTCTGATAAGTTAGAAAAATCTGATACTCCTGGCTACTTTAACACCGAGAAAAAAGGACAGGAAATAGAATGGCAAGCGAAGATTAGTGGCAATTATTCTCAGATTACTGGCATTAAATTTTGTATTATTGATGACGAGCACCAGGATGTTGACATAAATCAACCTTGCGATATGTTTTGGGCTTTTGCCGATGAATTAATGGACGCCGATAATATAGCGATTAACCCCGATTGGGATGGGGATTGGGTTAAATATATATTAAATTATTATAACGTTCCTTTTGATGAAAATACCAATTACTTTAATGATATCTATACCGTAAGAGGTATTGTTAACGGCATTGATTGTGCGCCGAGTGATAAATGTTCGCCTGATATAGAAATAATTAGTATTAAAAAATAAATTTATGAGTAATGTAAACTTCACCAGACAACTTGTTAAAGGTAAAATTGCCGAAACAATATTTTCACAAATGTTTAGGGAATCTGGTAATTTTACCGTTTTGGAATTTGGTTATGAAAAAGTTATTCCTGAAATGATCCAGCAAGGATTTAACGAAAGCAATCCAATGATAGAAACGCTCAGAACTGCGCCTGATTTTGCTGTTATAGATAGAGATACAAGGCAAGTTAAATTAATTGAGGTAAAGTATCAAAGATCTTTAAGCGCTGAGTACACTCTTAAGGCTGCCAATAGAATGAGCCAGTCTTGGAATCCATCTTACTTATTTATTGCCACTCTAGATGGCTTTTATATGGACGAAATAGCCAATATCGTTAAGAATAATGGCAAGATATCCTCATTAAATCATCCTAAAATTAATAGTGATTTGCAAGATGATTATTTGCAGATATTAAAGAGATTTGAACAGGACAATTAATTTTTAAAATATGAAACTATTTTTAACATCAACGGGTTTGGAAAATAAAGATATTTCAAGGCATTTCGAAACAAGCTTTTTGCCAAAAGAGCCTAAAGATTTATCTTTTTTGGTTGCTTCTATTCAAGACTCAGAACAAGATGCTTTTTATCTTGATAAAACTTTGAAAGAAATTAAAAATACAGGCGCTCAAGACATTGATATTTTTAAATTGGACAATGAAAAATTTACTACCAACAAAGAATATGATGTTATTTTCGTTTGCGGTGGCAACACTTTTGATTATTTAGATAGAGTAAGAAAAACTGGACTCGATAAATTTATAGTGGACTTTGCTAAAAAAGAAAATAGCACGTATGTTGGTGTTAGTGCTGGCAGTATTTTGGCA
>CAZFAN010000067.1:0-4524 GCA_964516525.1 uncultured Candidatus Saccharibacteria bacterium
AATCCTCCAGAAGTAAAACCAGAACCAGCCTCTTTGAGCATTTCTGAAAATGCAATTGTTTTTGTTTCGTCATTTATACGAATACGAGCAGAATAAGTTAGCTTCTTATTTGATAAAAAGGCTTTACGTTCTGCAATAACAGAATTAAATTCATATACTCCTTTTTTCTCACTCCAATCACCATGATAATTTTCTAAAACTTCTTTAATTTGTTCAATCATATTTAAAAAAATATTTATATTTATTTAATTATATATCATCACTTATTCTTGATACAAGCTTTTGTAAATGATATAGTTGTTATTAAATTTCTGTAAATTAAAAATGGAAGGTGGTGCCAAAAGTGGAACAATGCCGAAAATGCAAAGAAGAGAATAAGGATTGCTCGAATAACAGTTGTCAAAATTGTCCTAGTCAGCAAAAAAATATAGATACAGATAAAGAAAATAAAAATGCTGACAAACAATATCTGACGAAAGGAGATTTCGATGGGATATTGTAACTTTTGCAAAGAATATATTTTGAAATCAACGTATATTCATTTATGCGCTGATTGCGAAAATAACAACTACCCGACTAGATATAAGAATGACAGCAATATCAAAGATTGCAAAAACAAAAATCTGCCGATTTCTTTTGGCAGAAAACGAATTTATTACGCCATTTTCGAGGTGTATGGCGTAAGCCCCAATTAATCATCAAACAACCAAAAGAACAGTTTATACTGTTCTTTTTTTATTGCATAATTAATAATTTATTTTGTTTTAAATGTTGAAATTACGTCATTCACCATTTGCTCGTATTGTTGGCTTGTTTGAGCATTACCCATAGCAGTTGCCGATACTTCATAATATCCACCTGCCACAGGATATCTAGCAATCAAGGCCAAAGTATGTGTATTGGTTTGACCTGATAAATATCCAGTAAAATTATTATTTGTATAGCTTTGCGCATTGGTTTCATTTTTTACCTGATTGAGCATTGTGTCTGCGTACTTTTGACCTGTCGCACTATCAATACTATCGGCTACTGTTTGCGGTACATAACCAAATGTCATATCTATGCCATCATCAAAAGACATCTTGCCAGAATATATTTTAGAGCATTCGCTTAGATCAACTTGCCCATTATAATTTTTATTTGTGCCTAGCGTCCAATCTACTGGACAAGTATAACTAAATTTATCATTAGTAAATAGTTGACCAGTCGTAGACGTCGATGTTGAAGTCGAAGAAGAAGTTGGAGATTGACTTGCACTTGTAGTAGTTTGCGTGCTAGCTGTAGTATAAATCGGTCCAGTCGTTGTTTTTTGATTTGTAGTTTTATTTAGTTGTTGGTAATAATATACACCGACGATTACAACAATAATTAGAAATATTACAAGAATTACAAGCCATATTCCACTGCTTTTTGGGTCTTCACTATTAGTATGCATTTGTTCATCATTCATAATGTAAAAAATTATTGATATTAATTAAATTATACCAAAATATCATTTGTTTATTTACAAATATTCATTTATAACAAAATATAATCTTTAAAATTATTTTTCTTGTGTTAATTTATTGTATTGACCTCCGGTAATAAAAATTCGGCGATGGTTTAGATTGGGTAAATTTTGCTCGAGCTCTTGTCGTTTACCATAATCCCAACCGATAATTGTCATATTTTTTATATTAAGATCAATATAAAATCTAGTATCGGCGTCAATTGGTTTGGTCATATTTTGCTCCTTTTTAATTGGTTTTATTTGATAAGTTTGTAAATATTAGACTACAATAGAGGACTATTTTTAAAAGTTAAGTATCCACAACAAAAATTAAAGATTTTTTTCCATTACGGCGTTGATGTATTTGATACCAATACGTTCTTTCTCAATGTTTTTAGTTTTTATAAAGCCAAAATGTTTATATATTGGTTGACCGAGCGGACTACTTTCTAGTATTATTTTTTTTATTCCACGCTTAATTGCAGTTTCTTCGAGCTTCTTATAAAGTTTGCTACCAATTCCTTTTCCTTGATATTTTGGATGAACATAAAAAGTTCTAAGCTGATTTTCCTTAATACCAATTATACCTAAAATACTATTATTTTGAGTCGCAATAAACATTTCGATATTTTTGGCTTTAATTTTAAAATTATCATAATTATATTTTTTGCAAAATTCTTGTATCAGAATTTCTGGATATAATTGTTTAAAAGAAATCATGATTGTAGTCTTAATCAAGTTTCCAGCTTCCCGGTATTCATCTGATTTTATTTTTCTAATAGTTACCATATCGATCAATTTTCAATTATGCTATGTATTAATTTCACTGCCTATGGTTCTAATACAAATTCTTGCAATCGACAATTATATTATCACAGTAAACATGCTCATTGGATTCTAAATCATGTATATAATATTTAATTTTTTCTAATTGTCTATGTTTGATATTCTCAAATACTGGAAACCAAAATTGACTATTTTGAACATCAAAAACAAGCTCTTTCGCACCTTTTATGGTTAAAATAATTACAACATTTGAAGAATAATCTTTGATTAGTTCAAATACGATATCTTTCGTAAAATTCCCAGGTTCATCAAGACTATTGATAATTTCAAATCTATAAATAAACCAATTATAAATATCTTTATTGGAATGAATGATATGACTAATTTTATCATAGCCACTTAATTGTGTTATGTTAATTTCCATTCATCATTTCTTAATTTGTTTTATTTCGTCTTTATTTTCTAAAATCTTACCGTAACGAAATTTGTATAATAATGGCAAAACCCCACATTCATCACACTTTCCCCAATTGCATTTACCATTGTTTTGTTTGGACAATGTCTTGCAAAGAGATGTTTCTTGATCGAATATTTGCTTACTAATAATTGATTTGCGTTGTGTTTTAATATCGCCTTTAGATTCTTTCATAGTTTACAAATATCTTTATAAAATATCTCGCAACTTATCTTCAATATCTTCAAGTTTAACTTCTTGAATATTATTATTGTGGTATTTAAGAACTTCTGTATCTTTCAGTCCAGAACCTGTGAGTATCATAACTACTGAGGAATTTTTATCAATTTTTCCTATTGATACTAATTTTTTAATAGCATACAGACTTGTAGCCGAAGCTGGTTCGACAAAATAACCTGATTTGGCTAATTTACTTTGCGATTCGATAATTTCTTCTTCAGTCACATCTTCAGCAAGCCAATTATATTTGTATGCCTTGTCAATAATTTCATCCCCGCCCATGGGACTACCCGTAGTAATCGCTTCTGCAATAGTATGAATATTTTCAAACGGAATAACTTGTTTTTTACCCTGTTTAATAGCAGAAACAATTGGGCTATTGTTATGAGCCTGAACAATTATCATTTTTGGTAATTTATTAATAATGCCAGCTTCTTTAAGTTCTCGGTAACCTTTAAAAATTCCTCTTATATGACCGCATGCAGATGTAGGAACTGCAATATAATCTGGTACTTTTCTATTCATCTGCTCAAACATTTCAAAAGCAGTAAGTTTGTAACCTTCCACTCTAATCGGACCGTTGCCAGATACTATTCTTAAATTTAATTTTTTAGCCAAACTCAAAACCTGTTTTTTCATTGTAGAATAATCAGGCGCAACAATTTTTAAAACATTAGCCCCATGTATACTCATAGCTTCAATTTTTTCTTTTGGTGTGAAATCGGGAACAAAAACAAATACTTTTATTCCTGATTTAGCGCCATAGGCAGCAATAGAATTTCCCATATTGCCAGTTGAGATAGTTGCAGTTACTGACTCATTCATATCTTTAGCCATAGCAATACAAGCTAAAGAACCTCTATCTTTAAAACTCCATGTGGGGTTTTGTGTTTCATTCTTTAGATACAAATTGTCTAGTCCGACAAAATCAAGTAATTTTTTATCTGCTCGCATAAGAGCAGTATCACCCTCACCCAAAGAAATTGTTTGATCGATAGTTGAAAAAGGCAAAAAATCAGCATACCTTTCCCATAAATATTTCCCGTCCATAATTTGCGCTGATTTAATATTGGTGATTTTAACTTCTAGTGATTCACCATTATCGGCAAATTCTTCTATGCGCGTGAATGGAAATTCCTGATTGGTTATTGTCGAAATTAAACTGATATTTTTCATTATTATTGATAATTATTTTAGTATATTATTATCTAAATAATAACAAATATATAACCTCGTGCAAACGGTAAAATAGATAAAAGCGGATTGACTTTTTGGGTATTTTGTGATATACTTCCATGATTAGCTTTTTGGCGTAGGCCAGAGAGTTAGTACATTTACAAGGAGGGAAGACATGAATATAAAATTGCCAGTTATTTCGGCAATAACATTTTGCGTATCAATAATCGTTGTGGTGTTCATATTGGCAACAACTATAGTTGCCGTAATTTATTTTTAAAATTTGCTGGTGGGCTAGTCTAGCCCTAGCACCTATTACAGTTTTTATTTTTTTGCATATCTCATGGTTGATATATGCAAAAACCAAAGAAAAAGAGAT
>CAZFAN010000068.1:0-4517 GCA_964516525.1 uncultured Candidatus Saccharibacteria bacterium
ATGCTGGCACAGGAGAATGCCAACGCCAGACCAACGACTCCCCAAATATTGCCAAACACATAGCCAAATACGATGCCGATTATTACGCTTGCCACGCTTACGTAAGTAGGGGTTTTGGTATTATGCATAGCATAAAATGCTCTGGCAAACAATGGGATTAATCCCTGCGCTAGTAAAGAAATACAAAACATAGCTAGAGTATTATAAGTCAAAATTGTCTGGTCCCAACCAAAATATCCAGAACCTAATATCAGTCTTACAATTTGCGCTCTTAATAAAATAATTAATATACTTATCGGTATTAAAACATAAGTAATAGATCTGATTGATTTAAAAATATGAATACTAAAATCTTGCTTTTTCCCCAAGTTAATATGTTCTGTCAGTGTTGGAAAAATAGCTGTAGCAAAAGATATACCAAAGACTACAGTTGGCATGGTTTGAATATTATCAGCAAGATTAAATATCGCGATTGATCCAGCAACAAAAGTTGAAGCTATGGCAGTGTAAACTACTAGCATTATTTGATTTACACCAAGTCCAATCGCACGAGGAATCATCAAATAAAATATTTTTTGTACACTTTTATTTTTCCAATCAAAAACAAATTCGTATTTGTATCCGATAAATTTTAATTGTATGAATTGTATAAACATATGTAAAAACGCGCCAATTAACACGCCGTATGCTACAGCATAAATTCCAAACTTGTCAGTAAAAAATAAAGTGGCAATTATTATACATAAGTTATAGATTAAAGGAGCTAGTGAATAAATTAAAAATCTTTTGAAAGAATTTAAGATTGAGCCAAAGGTATAAGAAATTGTAAAAAACAATGGAGAAAGTAATAGCATGCGTGATAGGTTGATTGTTGTTTGCATTTTTTCTGTATCAAAATTTGGCACCATCCAAGGAATCAAAACAGGCATTAAAAAGAATAATATCACCAACGCAATAGTCAAAATTACCACGCCAATATTTAAAAAAGAATTACTAACATGCCATGCTTCTTTTAAATTATCTTTCGTGAGATATTTGCTAAATACAGGTATAAAAGAAGCCGTGATCGCGCCTAAAATCAATAAATTAAATATCAAATCAGGTATTCTAAAAGCTGTATAGTAAGTATCTAGTATTGATGTCGTAATTTTTTGCGCTAAAAAATGGTCTCTTGCTAGTCCGAGAATATTTGAAAGAAACAAAGTTACTATCAATATTATGGTCGCACCTTTAATAGAATTTTGACCAGAAAGTTTGTTCAATATTTTTTGCATAAGAAAACGCAAGCTAGTTTAATTTATCAATTGCCAATTTAATTCTTTTCATAGATTCTTCTTTACCTAAAACCCACAACATTTCAACTGGAGATGGACTTTTGTCCATGCCGGATAAGGCAACTCTTGTTGGCCAAAAAATATCGCCATTGGTAAAATTGTTTTTATTTACTATATCAAGCAAAATTTGGTTTAAATTTTCCATTATGTTCCAGTTGGAATCTGCTATTTTTTCTATTGTATCTAATACTTTTTCTAAACCTTTTTTGGTCGTATCTTTATCGGATTTTTTAAATACCAACATTTCTGCATCATAGTTTGGTAGTATAAAAAAGAAATTAGATAATTCGTCAAACTCTGTTAGTTTTTGCATTCTTGGCTTAATAACTTCAAGAATTTTTTCAATTATTTCTTGATTGTTATCCATGTCAATTTGATGGTCGTATTTATCCAAGCTTTTTATTTTTTCAAATAAATCATGATTGCTATTGTTTCTAATATAATAATTATTAAAATAATTTAATTTATTTATATCAAAAACAGCAGGCGATTTATTGACATTTTTTATATCAAAAATTTTTTCTAATTCTGATAAGCTAAAAAATTCCTGATTATTCTTTGGACTCCAGCCTAATAAAGCAAGATAATTAATCATTGCTTCTGATAAATAACCATTTTGCATAAAATACTGGGTGACGGAAACTGGGTTTTTACGTTTGCTCATTTTGCTTTTGTCAGTATTAAGTATCAAAGGCATATGTCCAAATTGAGGTACATCAAATCCTAAAGCTTGATAAAGCATGATTTGTTGCGGAGTGCTATTTACATGATCTGCACCCCTAATGATATGAGTGACGCCCATATCATGATCATCAACAGTCGCAGCAAACATGTATAAAGGCATCCCATCAGATTTTATTAGAACAAAATCATGAAATTGGTCGATTTTAAATTTTATTTTGCCAAGTATTAAATCGTCAAATTCGATGTTGTCTGTTTTGGTAATTAATTGCTGACATTTGATAAGATCAAACCATATCGCTCCATCTTTTTTGTAAGCTAATTCTTTTTCAAGCAACTGTTTGATATATTTTTCGTAAACTTCTTTTCTCTGAGACTGATAAGTAACTTTTCCATCTTGTTTCAGCCTTAACCATTCCATGCCAGTAAAAATATCCTCAGTATATTTATCTTTTGAACGAGCTGGATCTGTGTCTTCAACCCTTAATATAAATTTCCCGTTATTTTTTTTAGCAAACAAATAGTTAAATAGTGCAGTCCGTGCGCTACCAAAATGAAACAAGCCCGTTGGGCTCGGTGCAAAACGTGTAATTATATTATTCATATATCTTATTTTAGATTAAAATTGGCAAAAATTCAATAAAAAAATTAAATTAAAAACTCACATTCATTTCGAATGGTTTAGCATCTTTCCATTCTTCAGGATTAAATGAAGCTCGCGGATCATTTTCATTATATGTTTCTCCAGATCCAGCGTTTCCTGTTAAAGGAGCACTAGTATTTTCTGTGCTGGGTTGAGATGTAGTTGATGTAGTAACACTGGTAGCCTGACTTGGTTGTGCTGTTGCAGTATTTTTTGAAGATGTCGCGGACGCACTAATAGTAGTACTGTCAGTGTTTTTGGTAACATATGATGTAACAGTTTTTATTGATGTAGTAGAAGAAGATTTTTTAACAGAAAAAAATAAGTAATAAGATATAAACAATAGTAATAAAATTATCACTATTGTCATTACAATTAATATAGTATTCTTTTTATCAATTTCATTCATAAATTTAATTAAATTATTTTTTATATAATAGCATTTATTATATGGTTAATTTTAGGCTTATTTTTGGAAAAATCAATAGCAATTACATCAATCCTGATATTTTTTTCATCATATTTTTGTGCTAAAGCTCTGGCTAATAAACGTAATTTATTTTGTTTTGTAATATTTACCATTTCTTCAGGTAATCCTTGATCAAAATTTTGTTTAGTTTTTACTTCTACTAAAATAATATCATCGCTTTTTGCTGCGATGATATCAATTTCACCATATTTTAGTCGAACGTTACGTCCGATGATCTGATAATAATTTTTTTGAAGATATTCGCAGGCCAAGTCCTCGCCTTTATTTCCCAGCTGCTTCGTCTTTTTTGTCATCCTTCTGGTCCCCTTCAGATTTTGTTTCTTCTGTTTTTTCTTCAACTTTTTCACCCTTGGCAGAAGCAAATTTTTTATCTAATTCTTCTTGTTCTTTTTGTTTAGCTTCTTCTTTGGCTTTTGCTTCAGCTTCTTTTTGCGCTTTCAACTCGTCTTCTTCGGCTTTTGCTTTATCATCTTTCCATACAGCATATGTTGAAAGTTCACTTCTTTTTTGGATCTGTTTATCAGTAATATTTCTCAAATAATATAATTTTGATTGACGATTGCGAATGTTTTTAATAGTTTCAATCTTGATAATGTTTGGCATATGAAGTGGAAATATCTTTTCAACACCAACACCAAAGCTTACTTTTCTAACAGTAAAAGTGGCATCAAGTCCTTTTCCACCGTGAATACCAATAACAACACCTTCGAAAATCTGGATACGTTCTTTCTTTCCTTCACGAATTTTTTCATGAATTCTAACAACAGCTCCTGATCTTAATTCTGGAACAGATTTTTTTGCATTATTCTTTTTGTAAACATCAAGTAAATTAGTCATAATTATTTTTTATCCTCTGGAATTACTGAAACAATTTGATGCGATTTAAGTAATGCATCATAGCTTTTTAATAGTTTTTTCTTGAATACAACTTTTCCATCAGCTAAAGCATATAAAGTGTAATCTTTACCAACTCCAACATTTTCACCAGCTCTATATCTTGAGCCACGTTGGCGAACTATAATATTACCAGCTTTTACAGTTTGTAAGCCGTATTTTTTGACACCTAATCTTTTTGCTTCGGAATCTCGTCCCAATCTTGTGGAACCACCCGCTTTTTTATGAGCCATAACTCATTCCTTTTTTATTAAAATTTAATTTTAAAAACACCGATATGGCGTTTTACTACTTGATACGATCTGCCGTATTTAAAATCGTCTTCCATATAATAACCTAAGTTTAAGATATTGTCAACAATCTTGTCTAATAAACTTTTATTATTAATCATTGGGAAAATACAAACAATTTTTCCATCTTTTGCTAAAATTTTTTTAAACCGTGCAAAGCTATCAATATATAGTTTTCCAAGGTT
>CAZFAN010000069.1:0-4407 GCA_964516525.1 uncultured Candidatus Saccharibacteria bacterium
ATTTTCTGTACATTTTTGATATTTTATGATATATTTTTTGTGGCAAATATTATGCCATTTTTTTAAATTATTTTTTATGAGTGAACAAGTAATCTTAAGATTTGAAGATGTAACATTCGAATACACCCAGAACAAACCAATTTTAGATGAGGTTAGTTTTAGTATTCACAAAAATGCAAAAATTACTCTTATGGGACAAAATGGCGCTGGTAAAAGTTCATTATTTTCCCTAATAAGAGGCGAGCTAAAACCAAAATCAGGTACAATCTCTATTACTGACAATGCGACTATTGCAACTGCCAAACAAGTTGTCGAACAATCCGACCTAAATCTGTCAATCAAAGATTACCTTGCCAAAGCTTTCGCAAATATACCGTCAGATCTTGAAAGTAAAATTTTCAAAGTCAAAAATGCCACCAATCTTGATGTACCAAATGATCGTTTGGTAAAAGATTTATCAGGAGGACAACAAGCAAGATTACTACTATCTTTTGCCTTGATTCAAGATGCTGATATTTTACTATTGGACGAACCAACCAACAATCTTGATCAATCGGGCATTGATCATCTTATTGAATTTTTAGTCATGTACAATAAAACCGTAATTGTTATTTCTCATGACGCTGATTTTCTAAACTGTTTTACGGAAGGCGTGATATATCTAGACAATTTTACACACAAAATAGAAACTTATGTTGGAGATTATTACACTGTTGTCGAAGAAATTAGCAAGCGTATTGAACGCGAACAACGCAAAAATGCACAACTTCATAAACAAATCATAGATCGCAAAGAAAAAGTCAACTTTTTTGCCAATAAAGGTGGTAAGATGCGCCGACTAGCCAAAAAGCTCAAGGAAGAAACCTATGAACTAGAAGAGAATATGGTTGATGTTAGACGTGAAGACAAAAGTATCAGAAAATTTGATATTCCTATGCAAGATATTTTTGGCAATCTTATTCAAATCGATGCTATCGAAATCATGCACGGACAAACTCCGGTCATAAAACAAATAAACAAAACTATTCACAAAAAAGAACATTATATCGTTACTGGCCCAAATGGCGCTGGCAAAAGTACTTTTTTGCGATCACTGGTAAATAACACCAACAAACATGCGCACATTATGAATGATGTTCGTATCGGATATTATAGTCAAGATTTTTCCAATCTTGATTTTAGTCAAACAGTTTTTGATAGTCTACAAAGCGCGCTTACCGAAAACAAAGATTTGCAAAATATGCGTTCAGTCGCTGCGGGATTTCAAATTACTGGTGATCTTATGGGACGCAAAGTAGGGGAATTGTCAGAAGGACAAAAAGGATTGCTTTCTTTTGCTAGACTTGTATTGATGCAACCAGGAGTACTAATACTTGATGAACCAACAAACCATATTAACTTTAGACACTTGCCAATTATTGCTGAAGCTATCAATAATTTTGCAGGAGCCTTAATCATTGTAAGTCACATGACCGATTTTGTAGACAAACTACGTATCGACGAAGAAATAGATCTAAAAAAGATCTAATTATTAATATTTTTCTCCATATAAGTATTTTTCAATTTATAACCTGATTTTCGATAATAATCACGCACTCCAACACCAGAAATTACAGCTATTTTTGTGCAATTATATTCCTCTTTAGCAATTCTTTGCGCTTCTGCGATCAATCGCATACCAATACCACTATGTTGTGGATCTTTTTTCGAACGAGCACCAACCTCTAAAAGTGGTCCATAAGTATGTACTTCACGAATAATTGCCGGATAAATTTTAAATTTACGCTTAGAACTGGACATTAGATCAATTTTGTTTATTCTCAATCTAAGCAGGCCATAAAGTCTATTATCCTCATCAATATATTGTAAAAATATTTCTTTGCCACCAGATGCATCATAATTTATTCGATCAAGTCGAATATTTTTTTTAGCTAATTCTCTTATTTCACGACAACGAATACATTGACACTTTGCATGTTTTAACTGCAATATTTGTCGCAAATTTGATACTTTTGACCCAGCAATAATATTATCCGCCGGAATATCCCTAATCAGACGCTGGATTCTCACATAAGGAGGAATGATTTCCTTAATTTTTATCAATAATTCTATTAATTGCTCGTCCGTATAAGGAATATATTTACCTTTTTCATAAATTTCTTGTAATTTTGCATATTTTGTCACCACACAAGGATAGATTTTTATCATATCTGGTTGGAAACGCTCATCGGCAAATAATTGTTTAAACATTGCCAAATCTTTATCAATATCTGAACCATACAAATTTGGCATCATATGATAACATATTTTGAATCCTGCATTTTTTAATAATTGCGTTGCGCGAGCTGTTTCTCTGCATCCGTGCCCTCGATGGTTTAAAGATAATATTTCATCATCAATACTTTGCACGCCCAATTCAACACGAGTACATCCAAGCTCTCTAAACCAAGACACTTCACGTTCGTCAATATAATCAGGTCTGGTTTCTAAAGTTAGACCAATAATCCGGTATTTTGCAGTCTCATTTCTTTTTTGTTCTTTTTTCAATAGTTGTAGCAATTGATTATTAGACATTTTTGGTTTTATCTGGCGTTTAAATTTTGACATTTGCAGTTTATTATCAAATCTATTGCATGCTGCAAAACAACTTACAATAAATTTAAGTTGATAATCTTTTGGCAAGTATGAAAAAGTTCCACCCATAACAATCAACTCTATTTTATCGGCTGGATTACCAGCCAATTTGAAACCACGCAATCTTATTTGCATTTGAGATATAGGATCAAATTTTGCCAATACCGCTCGCATCACAGCTGGCTCATTATCTATATAGCTTTTAGGAATATCCTCCTGCGTTGGGCAAAAAACACACTTACCAGGACATTCATAAGGTTTAGTCAATACTGCCACTGATGCAATCCCAGAAGAAGTTCTGATACGACGTTTACGTAATAGTTCAAACAGATCTTTATTTTCCGTTATTTTCTTCTCTTTTAACAAGATACGATAAGTATTCAACAATACTGGATTGGAAACAAAATTAATTTTATATTTTTCACAAAATTTGCGTTGCAATAAAAATAATTGTCGCTTCGACTTGATATTATCCTTAACGCCCTGTAAAATTATATCTATCGACGCCTGTTCTTCTTGTCTATTAGCTGGTTTTATTCTGATATTTTTTTGCATATATTTATGAAACAGTCAACTATTCAAAAATTACTTACACTCAATCAAGATTTATACAATTCCCAATCTGTTGATTGGGATAAATCACGTCAACAAATATGGGAACATTCTATCATTGATTTTGCCACTCAAATCCCATCTTACTCAACTATCCTAGATGTTGGCTGTGGCAATGCTAGATTATATCAATTTTTACAAGATAAAACAATTAATTATACCGGTATTGACGATTCAAAAAAATTAATTGATCTTTGTCGTCAAAAATACCCTAAGGCAAATTTTATAAATAATAATGCACTGGATATTTCTTACAATAATCAATTTGATTATGTTTTTTCTATTGCTGTGTTGCATCATATCCCGTCAGCTGACCTGCAAGTCAAATTTTTAAAAAATATTTTCAATAGTTTAAAGACAAATGGCAAATTATTTTTAACTGTTTGGAATCGCCATCAAGATAAATATAAAAAATATTTTGATAAAAACAATCACATTTACTCTTTGTTAGATTCTGCTACAATTGCCGATCTTAGTGTAAATGATTTGCTTGTACCTTGGCGAGATACCAACAACGCTCGTTATATTTACGCTTATACTTCAGAAGAATTAAAAAAACAAGCAGAAATAACAGGATTTAAAAATATTAATGTTAGCTATAGTACTAAACAAAATACAAATAGCAATATAGATAATGGCTTATTTATTGTACTTCAAGCACAAAAATAATTGCACTAAAGTAAAAAAAGATTTAAAATAAGGGTATTAATTACTTTATATAAGGAAAATTTATGCACCACGGACACATTATTATTCTTTGTGGACCTTCCGGAGTGGGAAAGGGTACCATTGTCAAAGGTTTACTAAATCAAAATCAGATCGACATAAATGTCGTTAAATCATATACTACAAGACCACCTCGCGCACGTGATCGCATCACCAATCATTATGTTCATCTTACCAAAGAAGAATTTATCAAACGGATGAATAACAATGATTTTTTTGAAACAAATTTTTATAACAATAATTATTATGGAACGCTAAAAAGCGATCTTGATGATATTATCAAAAACAATCATATCGGTTTGCTTGAACAAGATATTGAGCACGCTCCTGTGACACAACATGGTTACCCCGAAGAAACCAAAATTATTTTTATTGATTCTCCAATTGAAATTATTAGACAACGTCTTATTAAAAGAGGGGAGAACGACGAAGAAG
>CAZFAN010000070.1:0-4404 GCA_964516525.1 uncultured Candidatus Saccharibacteria bacterium
GCCTATGCCTAGCAAACATTTTGATGCTAATTGGCAATATCCCCCATTGGATATATTGGAAATTTCAACAACCAAGGCTACTTCAGGAAATATTGCTAAAAATGTTGAAACTTTACAAAAAACTTTGGCTGATTTTAGTATTGATGTAGTAATGGGCGATGTTAATATTGGTCCCACGGTAACTCAATATACTTTTAAGCCAGTTGAAGGAGTTAAATTAAATCAGATTATAGCTAGACAAAGTGATCTTGCATTAGCACTTGCAGCTCATCCAATTAGAATTGAAGCACCAATTCCTGGAAAAGCAGCAGTAGGTATTGAAATACCAAACAAGATTTCAGCAGTAGTGACAATGCGAGAAATTTTAGAAACAGATGATTTTAAGAAGGCAAAATCAAACTTATCAATCGCTTTAGGTCGCGATGTGGCTGGACTGCCTGTAACTATCGATCTAAAGAAAATGCCACATATGTTGATTGCAGGTGCAACCGGTTCTGGTAAATCAATTTGTATAAATGGTATTATCATGTCGTTCTTGTATCAAAATTCTCCGGAAGATTTGCGTCTTATATTGATTGATCCAAAACGCGTTGAATTTACTGCATATAATGATATTCCTCATCTATTAACTCCAGTAATTGTTGAACCTGATAAAACTTTAAATGCACTTAAGTGGGCAGTTGCTGAGATGGAAAGACGATATAAAATGCTTGCAGAGTGTGGTAAAAGAGATATTCTTTCATATAACGCTAATCCAGGCGAACAAGGGAAATTGCCTTATATTGTAATTGTAATTGATGAATTAGCTGATTTGATGATGAAATCTGCCAAAGAAGTAGAAGCGGCTATTGTGCGTTTAGCTCAGATGGCAAGAGCTGTTGGTATGCATTTGATTATTGCTACCCAGAGACCAAGTGTGAATGTAATTACCGGTTTGATCAAAGCAAATGTTTCATCTCGTATCGCTTTTGCAGTAGCTAGTCAGATTGACTCTCGTACAATTATTGATCAATCCGGAGCAGAAAAACTACTTGGTAAAGGTGATATGCTATATATTTCTCCAGAATTTGGCAAACCTAAACGTATTCAAGGCGTACTTGTAACTGAAAAAGAAATAAAAGGTGTTGCTGATTTTCTTCGTAAAACAGGACAACCAGCTTATGATAATAGCATTATGGATTTTGGAACCAGATCGGCTGTAAACGGTGAAGGTGGAGAAATTGATGATGATATGTATGAAGAGGCAAAAGAAGTTGTTGTTAGCTCAGGAAAGGCTTCTGCGAGTTATTTACAACGTAGATTACGTATTGGTTATGCTCGTGCTGCAAGGTTACTCGATATATTAGAAGAACAAGGTGTTGTAGGGCCTGCAGAGGGCGCTAAACCAAGACAAGTATTGGTCGGTTCAGATCATGCAAGTGGAGAATTTCCACCTGATGACCCAAGACTTGATGAAAAAAGATAGTTAGATTGTTAATTAGGTTAGTATATAAAAACTCCAAGTTTATTTGGAGTTTTTATATACTATATTTTTATTTTTACAAAAAATAGACATAGTATTTGGTAATAAAATTGTACGTATAAATAGTTAATTTTGTTATTTAACCTATCACATATTAATTATAATCTTTTACAAATTATTTTTTTAAAAGTAAATAATTATTTAAATTGTTTTAAAATTTTGTTTTTAACATCATAAAAAAAGTTATCAACAATTGCCAGACATTTTAATGTGCACTATACTAAACTCAATAGTGAAAATAAATTATAACAAAGCCCAAGGAGGGGAAAGTGTTTACGGTACCAATTGATAAAATCGTACCTGTTACTAGTGCTCGTGCTAAGATTTCATCTTTAGTATCTGACGTACAAAAAAACAATACATTGTATGTCTTAACTAGAGGTGGAAAGCCTGCTGCAATTTTAGCTTCAGCTGATTTTTTAAAAGCAAAAAGTGATAATTTGTTGCAAACGCAAACAAAAGAAGAAAAAGAACCAGTTTTAGTTACAAAAAGTGACAATGTACCAGAAGTTCGTCAAAAAGAAAGTACACAATTGCAAACAACCGATGATGAAATGGCGACGAACGATACAAAATTTGATGATGAACAGCCAGTGAAAATTTCGATTAACTAATCAACAATTTTGATTCTCAATTTTTTATGAGTAATATTTTTGCTAAAAAAACTATTAAAACAGCAAAGTCATTGGGTAAGACTTTGTGTTGCGCTCGTAAGAAGAAAAATATTAGTTTGGAGAAAGCAGAAATTGATACAAAAATTCGCATAAAATATTTAACTGCACTTGAGCAAGATGATTATAAAAACATGCCTCCAGATGTTTATAGTATTGGATTTTTATCAAGATATGCATCTTATTTGGGACTAGAAAAAGCGCAATGTATAGACAAATATAGACAGGAAAAGCTATTGTATTCACAAATAGAGCGCAAAAAATTTAGAATTACTCAAAAAGAGAATTTAATTAGTCCAGGTTCTACCAATAAATTTCAAGAAAAGCTTAAATTTGTTATAACTCCACAAATTTTTGTAACTGCGTTTGTGGCATTTATGGTAATGGGAGTTTTAAGTTATATCTGGTTTCAGGTAAAAAGTTTTGCTGCTGCTCCCCCACTAGAATTAAATAATCCTAACGAACAAATAGTGGTTTCGAATAATATGATTGAAGTAACGGGTACGACGGATCCAGGAGCTAATTTGTTTATTAATGATCAAGCTGTCAGCGTTGATGAAGTTGGTAAATTTAAGCAAACTGTAAATTTGAATAAGGGAATTAACACAATTGAGATTAAAGCTCAGAATAAAGCCAACAAAGAAACAGCAAAAAATATACAAGCTTTAGTTGTCTCAGAAGATAAGGAAAACAAATAGGAAGGGTTACAATGAAAAAAGATAATGATGCACGTAAAAAAGCCTTAGAAATAGCACTAGGACAAATTGAAAAACAATTTGGCGAAGGTAGTATCATGCGTTTAGGCCAAAGTAAAACTATGCAGGTAGAGGTAATTCCTACTGGTTGTTTGTCTATAGATTTAGCGCTTGGAGCCGGTGGTGTACCTAGAGGAAGAATAGTTGAAATATATGGACCGGAATCATCAGGAAAAACTACTTTAGCAATGCATATTGTTGAACAGTGTCAGCGTGCTGGAGGGTTAGCTGCTTTCGTAGATGCAGAACACGCTTTTGATCCAGAATATGCGAAAAATATTGGTATTAATATTGATGAACTTTTAATATCACAGCCTGATACTGGTGAACAAGCTTTAGAAATAACAGAAACTTTAGTGCGATCGAATGCATTGGATGTAATCGTAGTTGACTCTGTTGCAGCATTGACTCCAAAACATGAAATTGAAGGAGAAATGGGAGATGCAAACGTTGGATTACAGGCAAGACTTATGAGTCAGGCACTTAGAAAATTAACAGCTATTATCTCTAAAACTAAAACCTGTGTAATTTTTATCAATCAAATTCGTATGAAAATTGGCGTAATGTTTGGTAATCCAGAAACAACAACTGGTGGAATGGCTTTGAAATTTTACTCCTCAGTACGTATTGATATTCGTCGTATTGGACAAATCAAAGAAGGTGAAGAAATAATTGGAGCAAGAACTAGAGCGAAAATTGTAAAAAATAAGGTTGCTCCACCATTTAAGATTGCTGAATTTGATATTTTACCTCCTTATGGTATCTCTTACGAAAGTGATTTGTTAGAAGTTGGCGTAAAATATGGAGTCGTTAATAAAACAGGTGCTTGGTATACTTACAAAGAAGAAAAACTTGGACAAGGAAAAGGCGCAGCAAGACAATTTTTACGCGATCATAAAGATATAATGCAAAAAATTGATAAAGAAGTACGAGCTTGTGCAAAAGAGAAAAAATAGTTAACAAACTAATCGATCTATAAATTGTGTAGGTCATATGAGGGGCATTATGACAAAAGGAAAAAATATTCTATGGTTTGCGGAAGTTGGCAAAAAAGAGTTGGAATTAGTTGGCGGCAAGGGTGCTAATCTCGGCGAACTGCTAAAAGCACAAATTTCTATTCCAATGGGATTTATCGTATCCTCTAAGGCCTACTTTGATTTTGTTGCCAAAACCAAGATAGATAAATTAATTAAAAATAAGTTATCCAATATCAATCCAGAAGATACGAAGACTATTAATAAGGTCGCTAACGAAATACAAAAAACAATTTTACATGCTCAGCTTGATAAAAAATTGCAAACAGAGATTATTGATGCTTATCATGAATTAGCTTGTAAGACGAACGAAAAATTTGTAGCAGTACGTTCTAGTGGAACTGCTGAAGATTTGCCCGGTGCGTCATTTGCAGGCCAACAAAAGACATTTTTAAATGTCACTGGTGATAAAAAAATTATCG
>CAZFAN010000071.1:0-4398 GCA_964516525.1 uncultured Candidatus Saccharibacteria bacterium
TTAAAAATCCAATTGCTCAGGGTGGAACAAATATTTCTGGAGGTCAAAAACAGCGCTTATCTATTGCCCGCGCAATTATTAGAAAACCAGAAATTTATATTTTTGACGATAGTTTTTCAGCTCTAGATTTTAAAACAGATGCAGCTTTACGTAAAAGTTTGATGCCTGAAATTAAAAACAAAACTGTGATTATAGTTGCACAACGAATCTCAACAATATTAAATGCCGATAAAATTATAGTTCTAGATGAAGGCAAGATTGTTGGCATAGGACAACATCAAGAATTATTAAAAAATTGCAAAGTATATCAGGAAATTGCTTCATCACAATTAACAGAAGAAGAGCTGTCAGCGATAGATGAGAAACGCTCGTATGATGTATCAATGAAAAATGCTGTAGGAGAAAATTTATGAGTAACAATAAAAAACAGCAACAAGGCCCAGGTGGCCCAGGTATGAACATGAGCACGGACAAACCAAAAGACTTTAAGAAAACAATAAATAATTTACTAAAATACTTAAAACCTTTTTGGCTATCGTTTATATTTGTTCTTGTTTTTGCAATTAGTTCAACTGTATTTACAATCATTAGTCCAAAAATATTAGGAAATATTACTAATACTATTGTTGATGGCTATGTCAATCGTTCAGTTTATGATCAAGTTATGTCTTCCTTACCTGCAGGTACTACTTTACCTGCTGGAACAACCGGGGAATCTCTACTTGGAAAGATGCCGGCTCAAGTTTTAGAAAAAATTCCTGCATCACAACAAGAAAAAATTAAATCTTTAGATCTTTCAACAAGACCAGGAATTGATTTTACTAAAATCCAAAAAATTATTATTTTACTGATAATATTGTATTTATTAAGTTCGTTGTTTAGCTATATTCAAGGCTGGATAATGACTAATATTTCACAAAAAATGACCTATAAATTTCGTGAAGATATTTCTAAAAAAATAAACAAACTTCCGCTTAGTTATTTTGACAAAAGAACTCATGGTGAAATATTAAGTCGTGTAACAAACGACGTAGATACTGTAAGTCAGACCCTTAATCAATCATTGACTCAAATTATTACGTCAATAATTACAATCATTGGGTTTTTAATTATGATGATTACGATAAGTTGGCAAATGACTCTAGTTGCTGTGGCAATCGTGCCAACATCCATGATTATCATTATTAGTATTGTAAAAAAATCGCAAAAATTATTTGCTCACCAACAAGAAACATTAGGACATATCAATGGCCATGTTGAAGAAATGTACGGTGGACACAATGTAATGAAAGTTTTCAATGGTGAAGCTAGGTCAATTGCGAAGTTCAAAAAGATCAATAATGATTTGTATGACAGTGGTTGGAAATCACAATTTCTAACTGGACTTATGTATCCAATCATGAATTTTTTAGGGAATTTAGGCTATGTTGGTGTTTGTGTGCTAGGAGGTTATTTAGCTGTAAAAAATATTATTAATATTGGTGATATTCAAGCTTTTATTCAATATGTTAGCCAGTTCAATCAACCGATTATTCAAACCGCCAATATTGCCAATGTTATTCAATCAACAGTTGCCGCCGCTGAAAGAGTCTTTGAATTTTTAGATGAAAAAGAAGAAGCCCCAGAACAAGAGAAATTAGTAAAACTTGATCACGTAAAAGGCGATGTTGATTTTGATAATGTTGTTTTTGGCTACGACAAAGATAAAATCATTATTAATAATTTCAATGCAAGTATCAAATCAGGACAAAGAGTTGCTATTGTTGGACCAACTGGTGCTGGTAAGACAACCATGGTAAATCTGCTTATGAGATTTTACGAGGTAAATAGTGGAGATATTAAAATTGATGGTGTAAGCGTCAAAGATATGCAACGGGCCCAAGTAAGAAAAATGTTCGGTATGGTTTTACAAGATACATGGCTATTTAACGGAACTATTAAAGATAATATTGCTTATGGCAATAATAAGGCTACTGATGAGGAAATTATCAAAGCAGCAAAAGCAGCTCACGTTGATCATTTTATTCATTCTTTAGCCGGTGGATACGATATGGTTATCAATGAAGAGGTGGATAATATTTCACAAGGCGAAAAACAACTTTTGACTATCGCACGTGCAATGCTAGCTAAAACCCCGATGCTTATATTAGACGAAGCAACAAGTTCTGTGGATACAAGAACTGAAATACTGATACAAAAAGCAATGGACAATCTAATGAATAATAAAACTTGTTTTATTATTGCTCATCGACTCTCAACTATTAAAGATGCGGATTTAATTATTGTTATGGATAAAGGAAATATTGTTGAGCAAGGAAACCACAATGAACTTATCAAGAAAAATGGTTTTTATGCTAATCTATACAATAGTCAATTTGTAAAAACTGCTTAATCTTAGTTTCTCATCTAAAATTCAGTTTGTGTTCCTATAATTAGAAAACCAATTATTATTAATTTTTTAATGAAAGGTTTTTTATGTCTAATCAAAATAATCCAACTTATATCACAAACACCGATAGCACAAAATTTAGTATTATAGCCCTGATTGTTTTAATATGTTTAATAGCCGGAGGCTATTACTACTACAAACATTATATGAAAAACAATAATGCCAATACTAATGCACCAGTAAATATTGATGGTAAAAATATCAACAATGGCTCTCTACCGAGTGGCACACCAACCGGCGTACCTTCAGGCGAGCCGACAGGAGTTCGTCCAAACTTGGGCAAAGTGACCGAGGTTAGTTCTTCAAGTATTTCTATCAAAGATCAACAATCCAATGAAACTAAAACATATAGCATATCTTCTGCAACAAAAATTACTAAAGACAACGCAACTATCACAGCCAGTGATATTGCAGTAGATGATACAGTTATGATTCTAACCGAAAGCGAGGATAGCACTGTTGCAACTGAAATTACACTAAATCCAACTATGGCAGGCGGTGAGCAAGGTGGTACGCCTCCAACTGATGGGGCAGGTCAAAACGGCAATCGTCCACCACAAGGACAAGGCAATCCTAGTGCCAAGCCATCAGCCAAAAGTACTAATTAAACGACAAAAAACACCCATTTGCTCTGGGTGTTTTTTTATTTTTGTTATTAAAAATGTTATTGTTATTATAGATAAATATAAATAACAATATTTTTATGATTAGTATTATTATTCCTGCTTACAATGAGGAAAAATATTTGCCAAAGCTTCTTCAATCAATCAAAAAACAAAATTTTCACGACTATGAAATAATTGTCGCAGATGCTAATTCCAAGGATAAAACAAAAGAAGTAGCTATCAGCTACGGCGCTAAAGTTATAAATGGTGGCAGACCAGCTTTTGGTAGAAATAATGCTGCGAAAATTGCTCAAGGTGAATATTTATTATTTTTAGATTCCGATGTTATTTTGCCTCAAAGTTTTTTACAAAAAGCCATAAATGAATTCAAAAGAAAAAAATTAGATATTGCAATTACTGCCATTAAACCAATTTCAAATATTGAGATTGATAAGCTAATCTACAAAACTCACAATGATATTATCGCTCATGCCAGTAAAATTTATCCTTTAACACCGGGAAGTAGTATTATTATTACCAAGAAATTGCATTATGAGCTTGGTGGTTTCGATGAGAAAATGCACATTAGTGAAGACAATGATTACGGTAAGCGTGCTAAAAAAATTGCTAATTATGGTGCAATTACTGGTACCTATGTAAAATTAAGCATGCGTCGTCTTAATAAAGAAGGTAGGATTAAGTTAGTTAAAAAATATTTTGACAATAGTATCTTTGAGCAGCTTGAAAAAATTGGCATCAAGAAAAAAATTGAATACAATTTTGGTGAATTTAAAGAACAAGAGTCATTATCAGAGCTTGAAACCAAATTGGAAAATGCTTTAAAATTTTTAAATAAATTATTTAAAAAATAGCTATCAAAAAAGAACCTTTTAGATTGGTTCTTTGTTTTTGCCAGGATTTTACTATATGGTTCACTGGCGGGATGGAAGGGACTTCCGCCTTTGCTAAAGCTACGGCGGATAAAACTTCTCGTCCTTATATCATGGCGGGATGGAAGGGACTCGAACCCTCGGCCTTCTCCGTGACAGGGAGACGCTCTAACCAACTGAGCTACCACCCCATATAAAATATATGAGCTAATATTTATTTTAGCAGAACTTTTTGAATTTTTCAATAAGAAAAATAGCTCTACAAGTAGAGCTATAAATTATTATTTGTACATACTCATCAGATCTTCCAGTGATCTAATGAACAGATCAACCTTGCTTTGATCAAAATTTTGATCAAAGGTTTTATTAGATACAACAAAACAATTCGTCGTATCTGGTAAAAATATGCTAGCAACATCGCATGGCGAGTCGCCAACAACAACGGTTCTTTTTC
>CAZFAN010000072.1:0-4388 GCA_964516525.1 uncultured Candidatus Saccharibacteria bacterium
AAAAGCTTAGTAAAACATATTAAAAAATGCAGTCTACTGATAAAATTTTATTTTTTTTGTGTTGATAATGATTTATCATAATCATTTAAAATAGTTTTTAATACATGTTTAAAATTTATTTTTGCAGGACAATATTTAATACATCTACCACAATCGATGCAACCTATATGACCTGTTAATTCATAAAATTTTACAAACTTGTCATAATACCAATTGTATATCTTGTCGCGCATAGGCAAATCAGATTGAAAATTATTTGTCCAAGTTCTTGTGCGACAGGTAGTATGTGGCTTGTTAAAACAAAAAGTATCTTCGATTTTGTAGCTATAATGTAAAGGACAACTGTAATTGCAGATACCGCATCCGAGCTCGATTTGTGCAAGATCGTCCCAAATTGATGAATGATAACTTGATTTTATAGCTTGTGCTATTTTATTTGGATCGTTAAACAGAGGTTCTTTTTTGTGAGTATGTTCCTTAGTATCAAAATCAAAAATTGATTTTGTGAATATGTGATCGTAATCAAGCAAAAAATCCGCTTTTTTGTTTTTTAAAATTACTTCATAAGTATCGCCGTTTTCTTCTAAAAACAAATCACAATTAAAATCAGTATCAAACGTATATGGACCTAAACCGACAATATAAACATTTTTTCGTCGTTGATTGTAGTAAAAATCAGAGTATTTTTTTAAAAATATTTTATCAAGAATGGTTAAAGCATGAATGTCCAGAGGATGGATAGCAAAAATTATTGTTGGGTGACCGGAGCTTTTTGTAGTTAATGGTTTTGGGACTTTATTGTCATAAAGAATATTTTCATTATGAGGAAGGAAGAAATTTTTTGGTGGAATTTGTGGCAGTCCTGGATAAAATTTATCTAGTAAATTTTTATCTGATGTGAAAAATATTTCTTGATTAATTTTTACTGGAAAATATACTAAAAAATTTGATAATAGTTTTTTTAAATATGGTTTAAGATTATTGCATGGTAAACATTTGTTCATAAATAAAAAATCTTAATCTGACATTAAGTATATAAGTATTTAGTATGCTTTTATTTTACCGCAAATTACTTTAAAATGAAATTATACTCGATAAAATAATCTTTATAATATTTTATGAATACTATTAAGAAAGTTGATCTAAAAGATAAAATTGTATTACTAAGAACTGACTACAATGTGACTATCGACGTGCATGGTAAAATTATCGATGACATTAGAGTGAAAGCAACCTTGCCGACTTTAAAATATTTGATGAAACATGCTAAGAAGATTATTATTGTTGGTCATCTTGGTCGGCCAATTATTCAAGCCAAGGCAAGTATGCAAAGAATTATTGCCGGTAATCAAGGTATTATTTTAAAACCAGTAGCAAATGATTTAGCCAAGAGGCTTAAAATTGATTTTTGTGATAAAGATGCCCAGTTTGATGACTTTGTACTACCGTTTTATAAACTTAATGATAAAATTTGGCTAATGGAGAATATTAGATTCTGTCCAGAAGAAGAAGCTAATGATGATAGTTTTGCTAAGACATTGGCTAATTTGGCTGATGTTTATGTGGACGATGCTTTTGGTAATATTCATAGAGCTCATGCGAGTATGGTAGGGGTGACAAAATATCTTCCATCTTATGCAGGTTTATTGTTGACTCGGGAGATTGAGACTTTATCTATGCTTATGAAGAAACCGCCAAAACCATTTGTGCTTATTTCTGGTGGGGCAAAAGTGTCAGAAAAGATTTTGACTTTAGAAAAATTAGTTAAGAAAGCTGATAAAATTTTACTAGGTGGCATAATGGCAAATACTTTTTTAGCAAGTCGAGATATTGATATGAAGAAGTCGGCAGTCGAAAAAGATAGTATTGAAAAGGCAAGTGAATTGTATGCTTTGGCTGCAAAAAAATTTTATTTGCCAAATGATTTGATATGGAGAAGCTTTGCAGCTGTTGATATTGGTAAGACAACAATTAGACAATTTGAACAAATTATTGCCAAAGCTGAGACTGTGTTTTGGAATGGTACTATGGGGTTAACTTCAGTAGGAAATTTTAAATATGCGCATGGGACTCATGCGATTATTAAAGCAGTGGCAAATAGTCAAGCTAAAAATAAAATTATATGCGGTGGCGATACAATTGCAGAAGTCAGTAAGATGAAGTTGATAAATAAGATGACTTTTGTGTCTACTGGCGGTGGAGCAGCATTATCATTTTTAGCTGGAGATGTATTACCAGGAATTGAAGCGCTGGAAGAAAATACAAAAATGAAATTTGAAAAATCAAAATGATAAATAAAAAATAAATTATGTTGGTCAATCCAAAAAAATATTTGATTGAAGCAAGAAAAAATAAATATGCTATTGGGGCATTTAATACTTCTGATTTGGAAATGACACAAGCAATAATTGCTGCAGGAAATAAACTGAGTCATCCGATTATCGTGCAGGTCTCACCAAAAGCAATTGAATATGCTGGTTTAGAAAATTTATCAATGATTGTAAAAAATGAAGCGCAAAAATCAAAGGCGTCGATTGCATTGCATCTAGATCATGGCAAGTCAATTGATTTGGTATTGAAATGTTTAGAAGTTGGATTTACATCAGTAATGTTTGATGGATCTGATTTGTTATTTGAAGAAAATATTAAAAAAACTAAAGAAGTTGTTGATTTAGCGAAAAAATATGGGGCGTGTGTGGAAGGTGAATTGGGAAGAGTAGGTCATCCTGAAACTGTTTCAGGATCTAATAATGGAAATGAGATTTTGGATTCCCACTTCACTAAAGTTTCGAGGGATAGATATGTCCGGACTGACAGTATAAATAATTTTACTGATCCAGCAAAAGCGAAAGAGTTTGTTGAGGCAACTGGTGTTGATACTCTAGCAGTGTCAATTGGCAATGTGCATGGTGTCCCTAGTAAAGATGAAAAACTTGATTTTGATTTGTTGGCGCAAATTGCGGAAAAGGTGAAAATCCCATTGGTTTTACATGGGGCATCTTCAACGCCAGAAAAAGATATTAAAAAAGCGATAAGTTTAGGTATTGCAAAAATAAATATTGATACTGATATTCGCATGGCATTTTCAGGAAATTTAAAAGCATTTCAAAAATCACATCCTGATATTTATGATCCGCGGGAAATATTGGGGTCGGCAAAAGAAGCGGTGGAGAAAGTGGTGGAAGGGAAGATTAAAATATTTAATAATACAAATATCCAAAATCAAAGATCAAAATGACAATGTAAAATGTAAAGATATTAATTTTATTTTTGATTAGTTATTTTGCAATTTATTATTTAAGTTTGAAATTGTTTATGTATGATTTAATCACTGTTGGTGATTCTACCTACGACATTTTTATTAAACCACATGAGGCGGAGGTTTTAAGGTCAACTAAATCAGTAAGTTTGCGCGTTCCTTATGAAAAACTTTTATGTTTTGCTTATGGTGATAAGATTGAAGTGGAAAACGTACAATATTCACTTGGTGGAACAGCATGTAACGTGGCAGTTGGAGCGGCGAGACTAGGTCTTAAAACAGGACTTATGAGTTTTTGCGGAGCAGATGCGATGGGTGAAAAAATTAAATCATTGATTGAAAAAGAAAATATTGATCTGGTAAATTTTATTACTGATAAAAAAATACATAGTACGTATTCGTTTGTACTGAGTTATCGCAATGATCGAACCATCTTGGTGTATCGAGACAAATTTGACTATACCAAGATGAAAGTTAGAAAAGTTAAAAATACCAAATGGCTATATCTAAGCTCTTTGGGCAGTGGATATGAAAAAGATGCAATTAGCTTGGCGGCTGAGAAAAATATAAAAATTGCTATTAATCCTGGTAAAAAGCAATTGGAAGAAAAAAAGAAAGATTTTATGTTGTTATTGAAGCTTGCCGAGGTTGTATTCTTGAACAAAGAAGAAGTAGAAATGCTTCTTGGTGCGCGTTTTCCGTTGACAATAGAAGAAATTTATTATAAAATTTCAGGGTTAGGAATCAAGAATGTGATTGTTACTGATGGTGCTAATGGTGCTTATGCGAAAGTTGATAAAAAAATCATTTATCAGCCGGCAAGAAGTGCCAAAGTAGTGGAAACTACTGGTGCCGGAGATGCATTTGCTTCAGGATTTTTAGCAATTTATATAAAGGAAGGTGATATCAAAAAGTCTCTACTACAAGGTGTCAAAAATGGCGCTAGCGTAGTAGAACAAATCGGAGCTCAGGCAGGGCTTATACATTAAAAATGGAGGTGGAAAGAATGGAAAATGATATTTATGTTGGAACCAATAATGTAGTAATTATTTCGAAAAAATTGTTTCAAGAATCGGTATATAATAAGAAAAATAATATTAAAAACAGTTTAATACTGAATTTTAGAAAA
>CAZFAN010000073.1:0-4353 GCA_964516525.1 uncultured Candidatus Saccharibacteria bacterium
GAATACAAAACGAATTGGGTGGTATGATGGACGCTAAGTCTATTGCCGTTACATTATTCATAGCAAGGAGTAAGAATGGATAAACTAAAAGAGTATTTATTCCCAGTTGAGGAAAGAAAAGTATATTATGAGCATGAGGGGGTCACTTCGACATCCTCATATAAATCAATAGTGCACGGTGAAACAGGTGAGTTGATTTCGATTATGAAAGATACTTACAACTTAATCCCCAATGAACAAATAATAATCCCCTTAATGGAACAGTTGGAAACATTGGACTCAAGCTGGATTATTGACCCAAGCCACAGTTATGTTGATAACAACCGTATGAGACTGCAAATAACATTCCCCGAGCTTACATTTAATGACGGTGAAAGTGATATAGCTTTATCACTGT
Source organism: uncultured Candidatus Saccharibacteria bacterium (assembly GCA_964516525.1). Lineage (GTDB taxonomy): Bacteria > Patescibacteriota > UBA1384 > JAMDBS01 > CAYSHH01 > CAZFAN01. Next base: position 398 of record CAZFAN010000073.1, read on the forward strand.
TTGTTCATAACAGTTATGACGGAAGCGAAGGAGTAAGACTCTTCTGGGGAGCAATAAGAGGAATCTGTTCAAACGGAATGGTGTTCGGTAAAGTACTTGCAAAGTATTATGGAAGACACACAAACGGAATACAGCTAATGAACATGAAAGAACGAGTTGAGCAGACGTATGAGCAGATACCTGTTATACGCAACCGAATAGAAGTGCTTAAACGCCTTAGTGTAAGCGAAGAAACATACGGAGCAATAAGAGAAGAGCTTGGTGCAAATGCTTCTGTATATACTGCCCAACAGCCTACTGCCCCCAATCAATGGGTATTATACAATTACTTAACATGGTATATATCTCATGTAGTTGATTTAAGAATGAGAGCAGCATACCAGTTGAAAGTATCGAAGCTGTTTAAGCTATAGACCCCTTAACCCCAAGGTTCTCAAAGGATTGAGATTAAAAGCGGACCAGATGTTAATTACATCATTAGAGAGCCACGCTGCCTTGGGAAAATGTTAAAGATTAAAAATAATACTTGATTACTAATTGTAAAGTTATTATTTTACTGATAGTTCTTAAAAAAACTGATATATAATTTTTCTGGTAGGGAAGGGGATCTCGTGAAAAAATCAAAAATATAAAAACTACTTGTAAGTTCCTTTCTAACAGAAAAGAATTAATTGTTAGGGTTGAAATATCCAAATAAAAAAGACTAATACAATCGAACCATGATTGAATAAGTTGTATTCTAAATAGGTACTTTCATACTTCTAAAAAGTCAATATATAACTTTAACATGAGGTGTTAAATGAAACCAGAGACTCATCCTATTAGTGATGTTTTAGCAAAAAACGCAACTTCTTTTTTTATCCCACCATTTCAAAGAGCATATGCTTGGGGAAAGACAGAAATTGAAAGGTATTTTAATGATCTTATATGTATAATAAATTCTGAATTGGATCCAAATCAACACGATAAATTAGAACACTTTTTTGGAACAATTGTGATCAAAGATGAACCTGCTGGTTTTGCAAAAAAATCAATTGTCGTAGATGGACAACAACGCTTAACTACAACCCTAATATTTTTAATTGCTCTGCGTGATTTAGAAGAAGATATAAATAATCAAAAGTTCATAACTCAAAATTACTTAATAAATAATTCCTCGACATTTCAAGATAAAATTAAATTAAAACAAGTAACTAAAGATTGGGAATCGTATAGAGCACTTGTAAACAAAGAACAACCTCCACAAAGCATAATATCCAATGCTTATAAGCTTTTTAAAAAATTGATAGATGAAAGGAGACAAATTAATCCATCAATTAACCTAACTCATTATATTACAGCGCTTCAAAGAATGAATGTTGCAGTTATATTCCTAGACGAAAGACCGTTTAAGGGAGAAGATCCTCAAATCATTTTTGAGACACTTAACTCTCTTGGCAAACCGCTTTCTTTATCGGACTTGATTAGAAATTATGTTCTATTAAATATGGATAGCAATAATCAATCTGATATTTATGAAAAAATCTGGCACCCAAAAATTGAATCGATTTTACAAGATAATTCGTCTGAATTTTTTCGTGATTATTTACAATTAAAAACTATTACATCAATAAAAGCTGTTAAAGATACCAATACAAAAGAAGTATATCAAATATTTAAAAATTTTGTTGAAGAAAAATTCCATAGTCATGAGGATTTCATTAAGGATATTGTTCGTTATTCAAATTGGTATAGATGGATAATTACAGAAGTTAACAAAGATACAATATCAACTAATTCAATAAATAATAAAGATATCATTGAACTTCTTCGTAATATTTTTCATGATATTAAATCTGAAGCATTTAAGCCTTTTATTTTAGGTTTGTTAGAATACCATCAAACTGGAGTTAACGGAATAAAACTCAATGATGAATTATTTATTTCAATACTACAAACAATTAGAACCTACTTGATCCGAAAAAGAATATTGGGGTTAACTCAAGGAGAAAACAAAAATATCGTTTTGTTATGTGATAATTATGAAAAATTAGTATTAAAAAATATAACAATGATTGATTTACTCTCTAGTATGTACTATCGAATGAGATTCCCTAATGATGTCGAATTGAAAGAAAGCATTATGTCTATGAACTTTTATGAGGGGCTAAAGAACTATTCAAAATTTATTTTAGGAAAAATTGAAGAACATAATGCAAAAGTATCTGTTGATTTTCGCGATTCAAAAATTACGATAGAACATATAATGCCACAGAAACTTGATAATACTTGGAAAGAAGATCTAGGTAGTCATCATGAGGAAATTCACAAAAAATATTTACATAACATTGGGAATTTAATACTTACAGAATTTAATAGTGAAATTGGCAATAAACCATTTTCTGATAAAAAAAATAAATTAGCGACATCATCTCTTAACTATCGATTAGCTGTTACAAATAGAGAAAAATGGGATATCGAAAGTATACAAACACATCAAGTTTATATGATTAATTGTCTTTTAGAAACCTTTCCTTTACCAAATACCCACAAAGAAAGCACAAATTGGAATAATAAATTAGAAGAAGTTAAGAAATTTTCTCCGCTTGAAAATGGTGCTGGCGATATGGCTGAGGGGAATAAACCTATAGAAATTTATATTGAAAATGGAAAAATTAAAGTCGCCACATGGCAAGATGTTTTTATAGAATTTATAAATTATATGCATAAGAATAAAAATTACGATTTTGATGTTTTAGTTGATAACCAACATGACTTGTTTGGAAAGGATGATGTAATATTAAAGTGGTCTGCATTAAACATAAAGCTTGAAGAGAATGGGGATTTTGATAAACGTTATAAATCTTTTAGTGGAGCATTTTGGTACAAGGTAAAAGAGTTGAGTGAGGATACCTTTTTTATACATACAAACATTTCTGCATCAACCTGCATAAGTAGAATATCAAACATTATGAACAAATTCAATATGGAAGAAGATTCAGTTATGATAATATTAAAATGATAAAAATCAAAAGATTAAAATTTAATTATATGAAAATCTACCACTATCTTTTTGAACTGATATGTGTTTATATTGTGCAAAAATGCATTCAACCTATTTACTATAAAAAAATATTAGTTTTTCTTAGACGGGGGGGGTGCTTAAAAACAGCCCCCCTCGTGCTCTGTTAAGGTACCATCCAGACCAGGGGGTGGGGTATGGAACCTAAACTGGCAAAAGGGAGTTTGGTGGTGTTAATTTTTGACTCAACGACCTTTTTTCAAAATCTCTTCGGTAACATTTTTAGTGATGTAATTCGAGTTCAATTTATTCAAAAATAATTCTTGACAATATAAAATTAAAATATTAATTTAAAATTAATTATAAAAAAAATTTATTATGGTGAGCAAAACGAGTCTTGAATTTATGCAGATCAACTTTAATTTATAAAATTTTTATTAAACGATAAATTATTTATCACTATTTAATTTTTGTCAAATTTAAAGGGTATTTATTACAAGTAAAATTTATATATATAATCAAGAATATTTTGTAAACACCAAAATATTTGGAAAAAGTTTACAATTTTTATTAAGAATATTTTGTTTATAATATTATAAACAAATTGTGGAGAGATGATATTGCAAATATTTGCAACTAGTTTTTAACGAGATACATTTCAATGGGATATAATTTGCAATAGTATTTAGTAACTAATTCAAATAATTATTAATTTAAAAAATCTAATAGCTATAGTGAGGTATTTTATGCCAGCATCTAGTAAAAAAATATGTCAAAGATGTAATGAAGAAAAACCATTAACAGAATTTTATCATAATACTACTAAACCTGATAAACATAATGGCATTTGTAAAAAATGTCAAGAACTAATAAATAATAATAATAAAAATAAGGAGAAATTCTAATGGGATTTTTTGATTCTTTAAAAAAAGCTGGAGAAGGAGTTGTAAACCAT
>CAZFAN010000074.1:0-4225 GCA_964516525.1 uncultured Candidatus Saccharibacteria bacterium
TAAAACAAATATAATTAGATATATTTTTCAATGTTAATTTTGGCTATTATAATATTTATTTTAATTTTATCGGTTTTGGTAATTGTTCATGAGGCTGGTCATTTTTGGATTGCTAGAAGAAATGGCGTCAAGGTAGAAGAATTCGGAATTGGCTATCCGCCACGATTTTGTGGTTGGTACAAAAGCATGAAAACAGGTAAATGGAGATTTTTTAAAGGTAATAATTGTGATAAAAGATCTGATATTAAAGATACAATGTACTCGATAAATTTTATTCCTTTTGGCGGTTTTGTTCGATTATTGGGTCAAGAATCAGATAGCAATTCGAAAGAATCATATTCACAAAAATCCCCTTGGACCAGAGCAAAAATTATTTTTGCTGGAGCAGGAATGAATTTTTTGCTTGCTCTTTTATTGTTAACAATTTGGTTTTGGATTGTACCTAAAAATTTACCAAATGAAATTGTGGTAGTAGCAGTTGAAAAAAATTCTGTAGCGGAAAGTATCGGAATAAAACCCAATGATTTTATAACAAAAATTAATAATCAAACAATAAGTAGCTATGAACAATTACAGGAGTTTACTAAAGCAAATGCAGGTAAAGAAATAAATATAACAATTAAGCATTATGGTAAAGAAGAGACTAACCAAGTAGCGTTGCCGGAAAACAGTACAGCGCCACTAGGTGTATCTTTGGCAGAAACTGGTATGGATAGTATTCCTAATATACCTTGGTATCAAGCTCCGTATTATGCTTTTATTGAGATTGTGAATGTTATTTGGCTAAGTATTAGTTATATTGGTTCATTTATTGCATCGTTATTTGGAGGCGTAAAAGTATCAACAGATTCTGTGTCCGGTCCAATCGGAATTTTTACGTATTTAAGACAAATAATATATCTTGGACCAAGTTTTGTGATAAGGTTTGCAGCTATGATTTCAGTGGCTGTTGGATTTACAAATTTATTGCCTTTTCCTGCTTTAGATGGTGGCCATCTGGTGTTTATTGCAGGTGAAATGATAAGAGGTAAGAAGATTATGAAAGAGAAATGGGAAAATGCGATTCACACGATAGGATTTGCACTTTTGTTGATATTGTTTGTCTTTGTCACGTATAATGATATTAGTAGATTGATAAAATAAAATTTTATTTTTAAATAGGAATATATGTATCTATCAAAAATTTTTACCAAAACTAGAAAAGATATTTCCAAAGAAGAAACAGCAATAAATGCTCAATTGTTGGAGAGGGCTGGATTTGTTAAGAAAGAAATGGCAGGGGTCTATAGTTATCTACCTCTTGGTTTAATAATGCTTAAAAAGATTGAAGGAATAATAAGACAAGAGATAAATGCAATTGGTGGACAAGAAATATTGATGCCTACATTAACTTCTATTGATAATTATAAACAGACAGGTCGTGATAAAATTGATGTGCTTTTTAAAACAAAATTGCATTCTGGATCAGAATTTGTACTAAATCAATCTCATGAAGAAGTGATCACGCCTTTGGTGCAAAAATATGCAACTTCTTATAAAGATTTGCCGGTTTATGTGTATCAGATTCAAAATAAATTTCGTAATGAAGCGCGTGCCAAATCGGGATTGTTGAGAGGCCGGGAATTTTTAATGAAGGATTTATATTCTTTCCATAAAGATGAGGTTGATTTGGATGAATATTATGAAAAGGCCAAAAAGGCTTATGTAAAAATTTTTGATCGTCTTGGATATGGAGATAAAACTTATCTTACCTATGCCTCTGGCGGAAGTTTTTCAAAGTATTCGCACGAATTTCAAACACTTTGTGAATCAGGAGAAGATGAAATTTATATTTGTTCTAAATGTAAGATAGCAATTAATAAAGAGATTATCGAAGAGCAAAAAGAATGCCCAGTTTGTGGAAGTAATGATCTTACTAAAAAGAAATCTATTGAGGTCGGGAATATTTTCAAATTAAAAACAAAATTTACTGATTCTTTTGGATATAAGTTTGTCGATAGTGATGGAATACAAAAACCTGTTGTGATGGGATGTTATGGAATAGGAATTAGTCGACAGATGGGTACGATAGTTGAAGTTAACCATGATAATATGGGAATGATATTGCCTGAAAGCGTTGCTCCTTTTAAATATCATGTAATTTATTTAAAAATTGACAAAGAAAAAACTAGAAAAATTATTGATATTTTAGGAGAAGAAAACTGTCTTATCGATGATCGTGATTTGCCTGCAGGGCAAAAATTTGCTGATGCAGATCTTATGGGAATGCCATATAGAATTGTAATTAGTGAAAAAACTTTAGCTGATGATGCTGTTGAAGTAAAAAAACGCAATGAACAAGATGCAACGTTGGTTAAAATTAATCAGCTAAAAATATAAAGTTAAGTTTGTCAAAGGAGGATTAGTGCGTAAAAAATTATTAGTTGCTAACTGGAAGATGAATACAACTTTGCATGAGGCGATTGATCTAGCTGATTTTTATAAATCTCATTTGGAAAAAAATGATCGAGTAAAAATCATTGTTTGCCCTCCAGTAATTTGGCTTGAAGCATTAGCTAAAAAATTAGCAAATTCACATATTGAATTAGGAGCGCAAAATATTCATTATTTGCCTTTTGGGGCGGTGACTGGAGAAGTGTCCGCCGCGATGGTTAAAGAGTTTGCAAAATATGTGATTGTTGGTCATTCTGAAAGAAAAAAGTTTTTTCATGAATCAAACGAAGCAATTCATCTTAAAGTAAAAATTGCGATTAAAAATAATTTAGTACCAATTGTATGTGTTGGCGAAGAACTCAAAGAAGAAGGTATGGATCATGTGCTTGGTCAGGTTTCTCGAGCAATTGAAGGATTAAATAAAGAAGAAATTAAAAAAGTTATATTTGCTTATGAACCGCGTTGGGCGATTGGAACTGGAGAGGTGGCAACTGCAGATCACGCGCGTTGGATAATTGATTCTTCTCGTGAAAGGTTGGCAGTAATTTATAACCGAGAAATTGCTGAAAATATGAAATTTTTATATGGCGGAAGCGTTCATAGTCGAAACATTAATTCTTTTTTAGAAGAAAAAACAGTTGATGGTTTTTTAGTAGGTGGAGCGAGTTTAGATAAAATTGCTTTTGAAAATATTTATAAAAATTTAACGGTAAATGCTAAATAAATTTATATTATTTTATAGCATTAAATAATAAAGGAGCAAAAATGAATATTGCAATTAATGGTTTTGGAAGAATTGGTCGTGCGGCTTTTAAGATTGCATTGCAAAAAGGATATAATATTGTTGCAATTAATGATCTAACCGATAGTAAAACTTTAGCAATGCTATTAAAATATGATTCTGTCTATGGTAAATATGAATATGATGTTAAGGCAGAGAATGATGGAATAATCGTTGATGAAAAAAAATATGTAGTTTTTGCAGAAAAAGAGCCAAACAAGTTACCTTGGAGCGATTTAAATGTTGACGTACTATTAGAATGCACTGGTAAATTTACCAATGCATTGGATTGCCAAGGACATATTGATGCTGGCGCAAAAAAAGTGGTAATTTCCGCACCTGCAAAGGATGATACAACATCAACTTATGTAATTGGAGTAAACGAAAAAGAATATAAAAATGAAAAAATTGTTTCCAATGCTTCCTGTACGACAAATTGTATTGCTCCAGTGGCAAAAATAATTGAAGATAAATTTGGCGTAGCAAAGGCAATGATGAGCACGGTCCACGCTTATACTGCTGATCAAAATTTGGTAGATGGTCCACATAAAGATTTAAGAAGAGCAAGAGCGGCTGCAATAAATATTGTTCCTACGACAACTGGTGCAGCAATAGCAGCGACAAAAACTGTTCCAGAATTAAAAGATAAATTTGATGGATTAGCTATACGTGTACCTGTTGTAGTTGGATCGTTGGCTGATTTTACTTTTTTGATTAAAAAAAATACTGACAAGGAAGAAGTGAATAAAATTATTCAGGAAACTATAAAATCTGATGAAATATTATCAAAAATTATTTTGCCTTCTTATGAACCAATCGTCTCAACAGATGTTATTGGGACTAATTATTCAACAATAATTGATCTATCATTAACTCAAGTTGTAGATGGTGATATGATTAAAATTATTGCTTGGTATGATAACGAATGGGGATATACTAATCGTTTAGTAGAAATGGCTGCATATATTAATAAATAATTTTGTTAAGATAGATTAAAAAATTGCTTAGAAA
>CAZFAN010000075.1:0-4156 GCA_964516525.1 uncultured Candidatus Saccharibacteria bacterium
GGATAGGTTTAAGCGCCTGCTCATAGATACACCGTTTGGATTGCCTCAGATGATAGTATCAGTCCAAACAAATATTGATCATTCAGAATCTTCTGTTGCCTCAGAAATACTAAATTACCTAAATGATATTGTGGTTAAACGCATGCCGCAAGCGCCAAATTACATACAAGTGAGGCATAATTCGCCTTTTCTATTTGATATCTTTTTAAGCGATTCGTTGGCAAGCCTATATAATTTTGCCCTATTACTTGCCGCAAGTTTTATTGGTCTTACATCTTCCATCACAAAAATCCAAAAAATAATTACTGAACACTATAAAATAAAAAGTCTAAAGCTGGACAACAAACTTAAAGAGCTAGATATTGAAAGAACAAAACTACAAAATAGCAGTCAAATGGAAAATAATCATGTTGCGCAAGACGCCTACGCGAATCTTCCGCCTAGAATCGCATTGGGCAGGATCGTTTCACTTAGTTTATCGGTAACTACTGACTCTGATTTACCAAAAGTTCTTCGCGAGTTAACCTTCAATAATCGAGATAACTAGAATGGCAAAGAGCCGGCCCCCCAGGGAATATTCTTTGTATTCTGGGGGCCGGATTTAATTATTTATTAAAAGCGCAGGGCTACTTTACACCGCCGCCGCCGCCGCCGCCGCCACCGCCGCCGCCACCACCACCACCACCACCACCGGAACACGCAGAATCTATGGTGGCATTGGATGTTGTTAACAGATGGCTTTCACTGTTAATTGTAAAATCTTCTTTTTCTCCATCAAAAATTATTAAACTTGGATTATGACTAGTCATTTCTTCCATTACATTGTCCTCCTTGCGTAAAGCTTTCAATTAAAACTATACTAAAGCAGTAAATGGATCATTAATTATGTAATCTGACCGAAAAGCAGTTTTAGGTGCACTAGAGATCAAGTTTGCGGCAAGTTTGTTCTCAATATGCGGTCGCCAATGCATTATCTGTCTAGCCGCCAGTTACATTTTTATTTTCAACCATTAATAAGTGTCCATGTAGCATTAATTTGTTAATCAAGATTATTAAATCGTCATAGCAAATCAAGGAATTGTTGCCTTGCACTAGTTGATTAAACCCGGACTTTATGCTCGCTGGTTTCCTCCAGGCATCTAAAATATTTAGCATGATTTCTTGGCCTTCGATGTAATGATGGTTTTCCCAATTGTAAGCTAAAAATTCACCATTAGTTTTTGCGTATATTACCAAATTGGGTGATATTTGGAGGGTAGTTTCAGTTGAATTGGTGAACTTCTTAAAGTTAGCATATTTATGTTTCCAGATAAGCGTATTACGAATTGTTTCACTTAGGCGATAAAAAATTGTAGGCGTTATTAATGAATTTCGCGGCATCCAATGATAAAGCTTGTCCCGCATAAATGCATTTCGTTCTTGCTCAAGGATAGAGTTTGTTGATTTTGTTGGGCCATCCCATGCTATGATATTTCCGATAAAATCATTAGGCGCGCATGGGAAATTAATATTTGATATCGGATAACTATCCCAAATATTAAACAGTGGACTGCTGACATCAAAATTAAAAATATTTATATTAAATGTTACTAATGGGTATTTATCGCACAAAGTGGCTAAGAATTCATAAGTTTTTTGTCTGTCCGAAGCCTCTTCACCAGGAAAGCCTATTATCATTGGAAAATGGATGGAAATTCCACAGTTGGAGTATGTTGATACGATTTGGTTAACTAATCCCAACGTAAAATCTTCCTCAAATTTATTCATCATCCTTAATACGTTAAGTGAAGCTGACTCCAATCCAAGGCGAAGTTCTTTTAATCCCGAGAGAGCTAGTTTTTGGGCAAGCCCAGCAGATAGAAGATTCCGATCAATGCGACATCGCGCCTGCCAAATATAATTATGGTTATGCAAAATAAAATAATCGGCAATCTTATTAAGTTTTGTTGGGCGAATAGCCTCATCAATAAACCAGAGGAATGAATTGGCCGGCAGCGACGCACACAATGTTTTTAGTTGTAGTTCAATTTGATCCTTACATTTAAAATTACCATAGTGGTTATACTTTTTATTAATCCCGCAAAATACGCATTTATCCCAGTAGCATTTTGCATGCGGTTCAAAATGAATATTATAAATTGAATTTGGTGGGATACTCAAGCCACGCGCTTGCTTTTCTCTTCCTATCGCAATTGAGGATGGTATTTTAGTCTTTAAGTTATATTTTATATCCCTTCCGAGATTGTCATTTTTATAAGATAGAACGCTAGGAATATCGCCTATACTATTTTTTAATGCTATATTTTCCAACAATTGCTGTTCTGTTTCTTCAAAATTATCTAGGATGATGCTATCTATAACCGAGAATAATATGGCATTATTTTTTAAATACTTCGTGATTTTATTTAAAGAATAATACTCCGAAGAATGCCGCGTAATACATATGTGAATATTGGGCATTATATTCTTTAATATTTTTGCAACTGCAATATGGAAGTAGCTTATCTTGCCAATGCAAAACACAACCATTGGATCGTGTTCTAGAATCAAGGGAATGATTAATTCTCTTATAAATTGAAGATGCGGATTGTGAGATACGCTCTGACAATTGTTGATAATTTCTCTCGCAGATACTTCGTTTAGTTGGAAACCATTTTGTATATTCAACCGAAATGGATGAAATTCAAAACGTGAATATAATTCGCAAAGGATAGCAAGCGTTTCCAATTTGCTATAAAATTGACCTGGCGTTATACCTTGATCACAAATATCTATCCTGTAATTTAACACATTAGAAATGAATCTATATTTATCTGCGACAATACCAAAAAACTTGGGAATCTGATGAATTGGATTATGTATATTTTCAAAAAGTGAATTAACTACATTTTCTATTCTATTTTGCTGTAGTAGTGAACTCCAAAATAACATCCCTGAATTTAGTATGTTATTTTTAATCTTTGGAAACGAAGATATAAATGCTTGGGAATCCGGCTGGTAAAACTCTTGATATAAACCCGTAACTCCAATTAGCCATAAGTGTTTCAGTGGGTACATCTAGCTTCGATAATTCCTAGTTATCACGCATCACTCTTTGAGAAGAGTTGGATAGGCTCGCTCTATAGACGCTTTTAGACTTGCGCTGTGGACATGTGTATACCTTTCAGTGGTTGATATACTACTATGTCCTAAAAGAACCTGCACATACCGGATATCAACTCCAGCTTCCAATAGATGTGTCGCAGCACTATGCCGAAGCATGTGCGGAGTGACCTTCCTTGATATTGAAGTTCGTTCCACTAACTTGTGAATATTCCGTCTAATATGATCAGGGGTGGCAGGATTACCTCTTCGAGTGACGAAAAGGTTATCTGTATGGAGAAAAGTTGATTCTCTTAGTTTTAAGTAGATGGAAATGCGCTTAATCAAGTGATTATCTACGAGATAAACAAACCGCTCTCTGTTTCCTTTGCCGTGAATTCTGATGGTTCCACTTTCTAAATTCATATCAACCAAGCTAATACTGCAAAGTTCTCCCACACGGATCCCAGTCGAAAACATTATCTCTAAAGCTAACGAAAGAACCTGTTTTGATAAAATATTTGATTCTGCTGCCTCTTGAGCGGCAACTGATATTAGATTTCGTAGTTCTATAAGAGTTAAATCGCGAGGAATTGTCTTTGGCAACTTGATGATAGTCCTGAGACGATTGAATGGATTTTCAATGTCATATCCTTCATCTTCTAGCCATTCAAAAGCCACTTTGAGACAGGCAAACTTCCGCCTCCGTGTCGCAGGTGCTAAAGCCCGACATTGCAGGTTATCTATCCAGTCTGATATTACAGCCTTGTTAACTATCCTGATGTTATTGCTAGTGATCCATTTCAGAAAATCCCTCAAATCGCATTTGTATGCCCGAATGGTGTGAGCCGAGAGCTCTTTTTGCTGGCAGTTGCGCAGGAACGCATCAAATTCTTGATGTAAAATCATGATGTTTCGCTTTCCTGAAAATGCTAGGCTAGTTCTCCCCCCTTTGATTCATGCTAAGAAATTGGATTCATTTGATGGATTATTGTTTATTGGCAATAAATGCTAAGCTAGTTAGCGATACGCACTAAATGGCCGAGTAAAAACATAAATCGTTGCGTGGGCGGTT
>CAZFAN010000076.1:0-4135 GCA_964516525.1 uncultured Candidatus Saccharibacteria bacterium
AATTATCAAATAGATAAAAAAAGTGAAATGGATTTGGTGAAAAAAGGTGATATTTTACAATTAAAAAATAAATATCAAATTAAGTATTAAAATACTATGACAAAAATAAAAACTAATCGTAAATCTCGCTCAAGCTGGGATGAATTATTTATGAAAATTGCGTACGAAGCTGCGAATCGTACGGCGTGTAAATTTCATCAAACAGGTTCGGTTTTTGTTGATAATAATCATAGGATAATTTCAGTTGGCTACAATGGACCAACCGAGGGGGATGACCATTGTATCGAAGTGGGATGTGCTAAAGTTGACGGAGATAAAAAAACAGGAAAACTTATGAGGTGTCGAGGCGCTCATGCTGAAATCAATGCAATTATTAATACGCAAGATCCAGATAGATTGCGTGGATCAATATTATATACAGTGCTTTATCCTTGTTATGATTGTATGAAGGCATTAAACAATGCAGGCGTGAAAGAAATTGTATATTCAGAAATTTATAAACGAATACAAACTGGTGGGGAAAAGCAGGAAGAAGAAGACGAGGCATCAATACTAGCTAAAAAACGTAATATCAAAGTTCGCCAATATAAAATAAAGAAATAAATATGATATATGGCATAACTGGTTATGTCGGATCTGGAAAAGATACTGTCGTTGATTTTTTGCTTCAACAAGGTTTTGAGCATGCTTCTTTATCAGATGAAATTCGTCTTGAATTAAAAAAAAATAATATTCCTGAAACAAGAGAAGCGTTGATTTCATGTGGCAATAATTTACGACATCAATTCGGCGCAGATATTTTAGCAAAAAGAGCATTATCTAAAATTAAAAATCATGATCGGGTAGTTTTAAGTAGTATAAGAAATATTGAAGAAATTAATTTTTTAAAATCTCAACCAGAGTTTAAATTTATTTTTGTAGAGGCTCCGCAATATACAAGGTTTGCTAGAATTATCAAACGCAATCGGATTGGAGACACAAAAACATTTGCAGAATTTGTTGCCAAAGAAAAACAAGAAGAGTCAGCTGATAAAAACGCTCAGCAAATGCATCGCGTCAAAGATTATGCTGATATTATTATCAATAACAATTCAACTCTTGAAAATTTATATAAACAAATAAATGAAAGAATTTTAATATGAAAAAAATACATCCAGAGAGTCAGTATCTAAATTTGCTAAAAGATATTTTCAAAAATGGAAGTGATAAACCATTATTCTTAACTCCAGAAGTGCAAAAACAATATAAAGACAAAGGTGAAGAATTGCCGTACATTCGTTCGGTATTCGGTAGACAAATACGATTCGATATGTCTGAAGGTTTTCCGCTTTTAACAACAAAAAAAGTTTTCTGGCGTGGAATTGCAGTCGAACTTTTATGGTTTTTGTCTGGGGATTCCAATATTAAATATTTGGTAGACAACAACGTGCATATTTGGGATGAATGGGCATGGAAAAAATATCACAAATGGGCTCTAAATAATGATCCTAAAAAGGATATGAGTCAGGATGAATTTATTGCAAAGCTTAAAAGTATGTCAGCAACTTCAACTTTTGTAAAAAAATGGGGAGATCTAACTACTATATATGGCCGTATGTGGCGGCGTTGGCCAGCTTCAGACGGTAGAGAAATTGATCAACTCGGTTGGGTTATCAAGGGACTAAAAGAGGACCCCTATCGCAAATCGTATGTTGTTTCTGCTTGGAATCCAGATTTTATTTACGATATGGCCTCCGAAGGAAATAAAAATGAAGTGCCACCATTTTGTCACACGACTTTTCAATTTGCAGTTACCGAAGATAATAAACTTAATTTAGGTTTATATCAGCGTTCTGCTGATAGTTTCTTGGGTGTGCCTTTCAATATCGCCAGTTATGCTTTGTTGCTAGAAATGGTAGCACAAATTACTGGTCTTAAACCTGGAGAATTTGTTCATACTTTCGGAGATGTGCACATCTACTCCAATCATTTTAAACAAGCTCGCGAACAATTAAAACGCAAACCGTATCCATTTCCAAAACTAAAATTAAATCCAAAAATAAAAAATATTGATAAATTTAGCATGGAGGATATTAAGCTAGTTAATTATAAAAGTCATCCGCGTATTCAAGCTGATATTGTCAATGTTGGTGGATATGTAGAAAAGAAAAACAAGAAGTAATTATGAAAAAACCTCGAGTGAGTTTAATTTGTGCCATAAACAAAAATCGTGGTATTGGTCTTGCCAATAAACTTCTTTATGATATCCCAAACGATTTAAAATATTTTCAAAGTGTTACCAAAGGGCACCCAGTAATTATGGGTTTAAAAACTTATGAATCAATTGGTCGACCATTGTCTGGTCGCGCAAATATTGTTCTATTTCCTGATGATATTACTATTTCAGGTGTAACAATTGCACATTCTATACCCGAGGCTGTAAAAATTGCTTCGGAGATTGATCAAACAGAAATATTTTTTATTGGAGGTGGTCAAGTTTATGCTCAATCTATCAAATTTGCAGATAGACTATATCTAACAGTTATTGATGATGAACATGATGCAGACACATATTTTCCAGACTATTCTGAATTTAAAAATATTATTTCTTCTAAGAATGAATCATCTGCAGGATATAATTATCAATATTTAATTCTTGAAAAATAACGAAATTTATCATTCTTTTCATGAAATTATTGAATTTTTCTAAGTTTTCTGCTATTATAATGATAATAAATTAAAAGTGAAGACATGGCCCAACCAACCATCGAGCTTTTACGCTTTGATAGCATGAGCGACATCAACTATTAAGTAACCCAATTAAGGATAATCGAGTGGAACCTCTCTGACATAAGTCAGGGCTCGATCCTCTTAATTGGGTTGTTTTTATAAAAAATAATTAATGGATAATGGAGAAAATATGAATAATAAAGATAATAAATTAGACTCAATGCGTCACAGTGCAAGTCATATGATGGCTATGGCAGTTTTGGAACTTTTTCCTCAGGCAAAATTTGCAATTGGACCTGCTATAGAAAATGGTTTTTATTATGATTTTGATTTAGATCGACCACTAACCACTGCTGATCTTAAAAAAATTGAAAAAATTATGTACCGTATTAGAAACGAAGCAGCAGAATTTGTTCAAGAGACTTGGACAATTAAGCGCGCTTTAAAATTTTTTACTGACAATAACCAGCCTTATAAAGTTGAACTTATCAAAGATTTAGTTCAAGACGATCCAAGTCTTAAAAAAGTTTCAATTTATAAAACAGCTAAGTTTACCGACTTATGTGCCGGTCCCCATGTAAAAAACACAAAAGAAATTGGCGAATTCAAATTGCAAACTGTTGCGGGCGCTTATTGGCGTGGCAACGAAAAAAATAAAATGTTACAGCGTATTTATGGTACGAATTTCGCAACAAAAGAAGAATTGGCTAATTATCTTGCACTATTGGAAGAAGCAAAAAAACGCGATCATCGTATTATTGGTGAACGTTTGAACTTATTTATGATAGATCCGATGGTTGGACTCGGACTTGTGATGTGGAAACCAAAAGGCGCAATGTTATGGCGTACCATGGAAGATTTCTGGTACAAAGAACATTTAAAAAATGGTTATGAACTTGTTCGTACGCCTCATATTGGCAACCGCAAACTCTGGGAAGCTTCTGGACACTGGGGATTTTATAACGAATCAATGTACCCACCAATGGAAGTCGGTCAAAGCTTATCTGATGCACAAAAAGGTAAAAAAGCAAAAATTAAAGAAGAATACCTTATAAAACCAATGAATTGCCCTTTTCATATTCGTATGTATCAATCTGAACCACGCAGTTATAGAGATTTACCAATTCGTTGGGCAGAAACTGGTACAGTATATCGTTATGAAAAATCAGGAGAATTGTCTGGACTAACTCGCGTTCGTGGATTCACACAAGATGACGCACATATTATTTGTACTCGTGATCAAGCAGAAAAAGAATTAAAACGTGTAGTTGATTTTATTATTCACATGTTAAAATCCTTTGGCTTTCGTGATTATAAAGTTTATTTATCAGTGCGAGATCCAAAAAATAATAAATATGCTGGTACTGAAGAAGGTTGGAATTTTACAGAAGAAGTTTTAGAAAAGGTCGCTAAAGATAAAAAACTC
>CAZFAN010000077.1:0-3966 GCA_964516525.1 uncultured Candidatus Saccharibacteria bacterium
CCAAATCTTGTTGAATTTGAGCAACCAAACTATTGTCATTATTTTGATTATTTTCTAAAAGCTGAGAAGACTCTTTGTTTTTTAGATTGTCCTCTGTGTTTTTGATGGTCTTTTCCGAATCAGTATTATTTACGGTTAGCTCAGGATCACCTGCTGGTTTATCTGAAAAATCACCAGTATTTTCTGGCATTTTATTTTTCCACGTTGAGATATCCCAATTATTTGGTTCTGGTTTGTAACCTGATTCAACAGGCATATTCCCTCCTTTATAAGTAAATCTACTTATATAGTTACTAGTTCGATATATTTAATGTAACAAAATATATATTTTTTTAAAAGTTTTTAAATTTTTATATAAATATTAAATATATATAAATATATAAAACTAATAACAATAATATATAGACATGAATTTGTGGATTAATAGATATCGAATTAAGTTGAAAACTATCCGGAAATTGATAGATGAATATATGTAGTTAGTGTGTGGTTAAAATAGATTGTGTATAAAAAGTGGATATTTTATACCATGCTATTTACCCACATATTACGCAGGTTTTACACAGGTTTTTGCACAAAAAATATTTCTTGGAGTGCATTTCTTGCAAAATAAATTTATTTAAATTATATTGTAATAAATAATAATATTTGAAAGATCTATAGTAGGAGGAAATGTGGACGATTTAAATATACAAGGTACTACAAGCAATCAAAATCAAATCTTTGGTATGAGTGTCGAAGAGTTTTTAGATACTGATATTTTGAAAATGATAGGTGCTGGAGAAATATCACAAGAAGAAAAAAACAATATTTATAAAAAGATGGTTGATACGATTTCAAATAGAGTAATACTTAAAATAGATGATTTATTGCAAACGGAAGAGAATAGAAACAAATTTAAATCATTGTTAGAAAAAAATGATTCAGCAGCAATGGAAAATTTTTTTGTTGAATTTGGAATTGATGTGAAAGATTTAATTATGCAAGAAACACTGATTTATAAAACCGAATTGGTATCTTTGGCAAAAAGTGTTGATGAAAATAATAAATAAGGAGAGGCTATGACAATTGGCGGACCAGGAAATCTAGAAAGTAACAACAATTTAGTGCCAGTAGAAAATAATGACAATCAATCTTCCAACTTACGACAAAATGATTTATCTACAAATCGTCCAAGTATTGAAAAAGCACGAAAAATGTCTTGGTGGAAAAGACTGTTTAGTTCAGGAAACGTTTCTGATGATCTTGTAGCAGAAATTGGTGAGCCAATAAGACAAGCAAGACATGAGGGCGTACAAGTACAAGAGGAGAAGAGACGACTTGATAGAGTTGCGTGTCCAGAAAGAATACGACAGCCGGAAGATGTATATCAACTAATTAATATGGTAGATCAGATGGATGCCAGACAATTTCGTGGAAGAAAATTGCAAGAAAAATATGGTGAAGGTTTATTAAATCGATGGAGGGCAGAACTTGAAAATCAGGAATTTAGTATTAATGTATTTGGAGAAATTCAGCATGATTGGTGGGCAGAATTAAAAAGACGTGGACTAGAAATTGCTACTGATCGTAGAACGTTAGTTGGCACGGCAGTAGTAGTAGTAGTAGGGGTGCTTACAGGTGGTATTGGCGCAGCAGCGGTTGGCGGTGTAATTGGTGCTTTTGGTGGACGAAGTCTTGGTGAAGCTGTGGAAGCTGCTTATGGCAAAGATCGTAAATTAAGAGCAGAACTTGCACGGCTGCAATATGAACATTTTCAAGATTTGCGTAAGATTGCCACAGAGATTAGATCGGCACAAAATGATAAGGATAGAGTTAAACATATAAATAGATTGGTTGATGCTTATTATCGTGAAAGCAATGATATTGTGCGTAATAAGTCAGAACTAGCACAAGAAAAAGAAAAATGGGATAAAATCAAAGGTTATATTACAATGGCAGGCTCATTGATTGGTGCTGGTAGTGTATTAGCTGGACAATGGGATCAGGCTGCTCATACAGGATATGACAAGGTTAAATTTTATGATTTTGATAAAGTAAATGGAGCACATTCAATAGAAAAAATAAATAATGAATGGATTTATCACATTCGTGATGCACAAGGACATATTACGGGAACGCATGCATTAGGTGGTGTGCCAACTGAAGAAATGCTTAAACATTTTACTATCAAAGAAATTGCTGATAAATCAATTGCAGAAAAAATTATGCAGCAATCAGCTGCAAATCTTGGACAAGGTGTAGCTGCTATATTTGGAGCTGGGCTTGCGCATTTTTTGATAAAGCCAAGCCAAGATTCTCATGATTATATACAAGAAAATGCACGAGCCAAAGAAAGAATATTACGAGATGTACCAGAACAAAATACAACGGAAAATATTGAACAACAAGAAAAGGAAATGAAAGTTGGTCAGATAATTAGTTTTAATTTTATCAATGGAATTGAACGAGGATTGCGAGAACCAGCAACAAGACCATATAATTTTTCTGATTTTGTTCATGAAAATAGACTTAATTTTCCAAGTCCAGATGGTTTGCCATTTGGAACATATCGTATAGAAAGTATTGATGAAGATAGTGTAAAAGTTGCTTTGATGGACCCAGTATATACCAATCGTGTACAGGTAACAGCTAGCAATACCCCGATGATTTTTACAATTACAAAAGAAGAATTAACAAACAATGCAATATTTGATGCAAGATCTGCAGAGGAGCGTAATTATCAACAAGTTTTTGAACAGTATGCACAGTTTTGTAACAAAGCTATGCCAAAGGTAAATAGTATTTGGAATTTTGATCATGCAAAATATATTTCTATGTTTGGAAGAAATAGAGAGATTGATATACTTGATAGTCGTCGTAGATGGAGAATAGCACAGATCAAAGACAATCAAGTGATATTAGAGCCATTGGAAGATAGTCGCGATGTAAAAGCACCAGGTGTAGCAAACATGGAAATACATGTGGCTGATTTGATTCGCCATGGTATAGTGGAGCGCACGGAACGTGATGTTGCAGATGACCAGATGATACTTAAAAGACTTAATATTGATCCCATAAATATTGGTGAACATAATTTTATGTCTCCAGATATAGATGGTATGTATGATATAAACGGACATGTTATAGTAAAAAATCAATTATTTAAACTAAATCATATTGATTTACATACAGGAAAAGCAACATTGGAAGCTTTAAAAACTATTGAAGTTGGTGACCGTAAAGAAAAACCACGAGTAATTGTAAATATTCGTGATCTAGAGACACCATGGCAAATGCAAGCATTAACAAACAAAGAACAAGAACAAAATAATGAATCAGAAAATAATCAATCTGCACTTAAGGATTTTCAAGAACAAGTGGCACAAGCTTTGTCTTTAAGTGAAGAAGAAAAAAATAGTATAAAAAAAGGAATAGTATTTGAAATTGGTGGTATCCTCTATGCTTTTCAAAGTTACAAGCCAAAAGCTAGTAGTGATCAAGTAACTTTTTATGAGGTAAATCAACAAGTAATACCAGCAATATCTCCGACAAAAAAAAGTCCGGCAAAACCGGAAAGTATTAAATATAATATAGATTGGACAAAGCGACAAAATTACGCTGATATTGTAGTATTTTTGGCGGCTAGTCCAGAACTAACAAATATTGAAGTAAAATAAAAACCCCGTTCGACATATAGTCTACTAGGGGTTTAGAATTATCTTATAGCATCCGGTCCGGGGGCCGGAGGTTTAGCTTCTGCGTCTGCCGGACGATTGTCGCCTGGAGTTGCAGAAAAATAAAAGTTGTTGATGTTGCCGGCTGGAGCCGGCTGATTGCAGTTGTTGCCGGCGGCTGTCGGCCTTCTTGTGTCGGCGTAGTATACGCCATTATTAGACGCGGTATAAACCAGCGCCTGGTTTGAAGTCGCAACAGCATTGGCATTGTTGCTGAGACCCTGGATCGGGTCTCTTCTGAGGATGATGG
>CAZFAN010000078.1:0-3933 GCA_964516525.1 uncultured Candidatus Saccharibacteria bacterium
TTCTTACCTAAAGGAAATTGTGTTACCTTACCCTCAAAAAATGAGCGAAGCGATTTGTAATTTATGCAAGGAGGAAATTCAATGTAAGCTAAGCAGACTAACAAATAAAGTAAGTCCGATCGAGTTATCAATTCTTTTAATGGATATAGTCTCGGCGATTATCAGGTATACGTTTGCCAAAGACAGATATTATTTAAGAGGATTTAAAAGGATTGATTTACAGAAAAACCTGCTTTCGTCCAGCAGTAGAAAGCTAATAGGATTAGCAGAAAAATTAACGCAGAACAATCAGTTATCAACCGAAATCTTGAAAATCAGGAAGGAGATTCTACAATGCGTTATATGAGCGTCGAGGAAATTAAAGAAAAATTTCTTAATTTCTTCAAAAAAAATGACCATCGGTTTGTAAATCCAAGTGGTATATTGCCGAAAGGTGATCCAACATTACTGTTCATTAATTCTGGAATGGCGCCAATGAAACCATATTTTCTTGGCGCATCGACTGCTCCTTATCCGAAACTAACCAATATCCAAGATTGCATTCGTACAGTAGACATAGATGATGTCGGCGACTCTTATCACGGCTCGAGTTTTCGCATGATGGGGTCGTGGTCTTTTGGAGACTACTTCAAGGAAAAAGCTATAGAACTTGCTTTTACCTTGATTACAGAAGGATTTGGTTTTCCTGCTGACCGTCTCTATGCAACAGTCATGAAGTCCGATCATTCCCTGCCAAATGTGCCTGATGATGAAGAATCTGCAAAAATATGGAAAAAATTTCTTCCTTCCGACCACATTATCTGGTGCCCACCATCGGATAACTTTTGGGGACCAGCTGGAGAAAGCGGCCCTTGCGGTCCATGTACGGAAGTATTTTATGATCGAGGTCCTGAGTATGGAGACAAGAATTCAAAGGATCAATTGGTTCGCGAGCGACATATTGAAATATGGAATGCTGGAGTATTCATGCAGTATATTAAATCATCTGCTGGAGCCATATCCCAGTTACCTATGCACTGTGTTGATACCGGCGCGGGGCTTGAAAGGTTTGCAATGCTGTTACAAGATGCTCCGTCAATTCATGAAATTGACCAGTACAAACAGGTATACGATAAGATAGTCGGCTATACTAAGAATCATAAGAACAGCAGGATTATCTTAGACCATGCAAAAACATCATTGCTAATGATGAGCGAAGGGGTTTCGCCAGGGAATCAACGCCATGCATATGTGTTAAGAAGACTTCTCAGGCGTATACTTACGCTACATCACCTTGACAACATTGAGTTAAAAAACATTATCGGTATCATGGAGATGCTCGCAAAAACGATGGATAATTCATCGAACATTATTGCGGCCATGCCATTTATCGGTAGCATAATGCAGAGCGAAGTAGGTAGCTTCGAAAGGATAATCGCTAGAGCCGAAAAACATTTCTCAAAAATAATAAAGGAAAGAACAATTTTGGCCAGCTACGCCTTTGAGCTTAAAACGGCGCACGGGATACCTACCGAACTAATTCAGGAATTCTGCAAAAAAAACAACATTAATTTTCCGGAAAACCAATTTTCGGAATTATTAAAAAAACATCGCGATATTTCGCGTTAAAACCCACATAAATGGGCGGACACAGTTCGCCCATTTTTATTTAATTAATACATAAGTACCATTTGTTATTACTAGAGCCTGATTATCTGTGATTCTTTTTACCTTAACATTGTATTTATTCTCGAAGGCTTTTACCTGTAATTCTATATTGTTAGTATAATGCGGAACAATATCAAATGAAATAATACCGAGTGCTTTAAGGTTTTTAATTCCAATTGTGTTTGGATCAGGATCAATCTCGTTAGCAGTGTTTATAGTTGGTGACATAATTATACTTCCGGCGCTAACACCGATATAATACCCACCTTTAGATAAGAATTCATTTATCTTTTCCTTAAAATTTGCACGGTTAGTGCAATCAAGGAGTTTAAAGGTGTTGCCACCACATACATAAACAACTTGATATTTATCAAATTTTGTTTGTGGTTCTGTTTCTATATCAATAAAGTCAATTTTGACAAAGCCAGCCTCAACAAATTGACTTTTTGCAAGCTGAGCGTATTTATTTTTTTCCTTACCTTCGGCTGCAGTGGTTATAATAGCAACAGCTGAGTTATTTCTTCTTTCACCAACAACACTTAAAAAATAATCAGCTATTCTATCATTGGAAAGCCCAGTTGAAGTTAAAATTATTGTACCCATAGGATTTATTTTTGTTATTTTACCTTAACTATAACGCCTGAAATATATTAAAGCAATAGACTGTTAATTAAGAGAATGATTCTAGTTATAAAAATATAAGGCACTCTTTTTATACTGTATTATTGTGTCTCATTTGTCCTATTTACAGGTATAATATTTTGTCCCATGGGACACCAAAAAGGTTCAAGACCCACCTGTCCCTCCAGATAGAAAGTGGAACTTTCCACTTTCAAAAAATTAGGCAGCAGGAGTAGAAAAAGACGCTGATCGTTTGTTAGGGTCTTTTTTGGTGTCAAAAAACGCCTAAATTGAAATTACCCATTTGGAGATAGAATTAATATTCTCTTTTAAGACCATCCGGAAAATTGTGGGACACTTTGCAAAGAACGCAAAAAACACTCTTTTTCTTATTTAGTAGTATAATAATAGCTGGAAAATATAGAAAATAATGAATTAGTATATGATAAAGAAAAAAATACTGGCAATTGTTTATCGTAAAAAAGAAGGTAGAACTGAGATATTAGCGCTTAAAGAAAATGATGAGGATCCTATTGAACAAGCAGTTGGATTTTATGTAGTTACTGGAGGAGTAGAAGGCGACGAAACATTAACCGAGGCAGTAAAGAGAGAAATAAACGAAGAAACTGGAATTGAAAATATAATCAATGTTCAGGATCTCAATACAGTTTATGAGTACAAGCACCCAGCTGAAGGAGATTATCTATGCCAGGAACATTGTTTTGCTGCGCTAGTAGACGGTGAAGTAAAACATTTAAGCATTGAACATACGGAACATAAATGGCTATCTGTCAAAGACTTTATTGAAACCGTTTACTGGTATGAGGACAAGGATAGCTTAAATAAATTATTGAAACAGTTTATTGAATTAAAATAAGCGATCATAAACTTGGGTTACTTTCTGGGAAATTACGTAGCAAAAATGACGATAAGGAATCTAGGAGTTGACAGAAAAGAGCTCGAAGACGGGCAGGCTTATGGTAAGGATGGCGAGATTATTACGCTATAGCTATGGAGCATACGATATGAATCTTCTTATTACGCGATGCAGTTAAATGAATGCATAATAATCTCAAACAAAAAAACGTAACTACAGTTGCAATTGACGTTTCTCATCTTTCCTGTTAAAATATGCATAATCAGACTCATCCGGGTTTGATCTACACCTTAACAAGTAAAGTGGCTTTCTGTCATTTTGCAAAGGATAGTCTCTTGACAAGGAGGTGTCAAATTGGAGACGTTCGATGTCGTTATCCCAAAAGAAATGGGATCAGCCACCAACAAAGTTGGAAAAACCAGCGAAGACAAGCTCATTGCCGTCTGTAATGGCAACGACGACTAACCACTATAAATAGTGTTAACTGCGCAAAAAACTACGACTAGCGTTACTGTGACTTAATTTTCTTATCAAGGAGGGAACATTTATTCCCTCCTATTTTCTTAATAAAGGAGGAAGAAATGCTAGTAGCGGATCAACTAACAAATAGCTTCGTATATTGCGGCTTGCCTTGTATTTGGACTGGAAGCAAATACATATTATTCGACCCGGCAAATCTCAAAATGTGCGCATTCGATGGCAAGGAAAAAATGGCGAGTAAGGAAACTGAGGATAAGTTAAAAAAAATTGGTTTCGGACTCAATCCGCAGCCTCTCCCTTCTTTATCT
>CAZFAN010000079.1:0-3916 GCA_964516525.1 uncultured Candidatus Saccharibacteria bacterium
ACTATTTGCCTGCGCATTCTTTGTGTAATAATTATCGTTGGGATTATCTTGATGAAGAATTCCAACTTATAATGAAGATTGGTATATGGTGCAAAAAACAAATAGAAGATAAGTCAGATCTTGGAATGAGAATAGCAGATGGATTTGTTAAGTACGAGCGTAACAGGTTAAAACGGAGAAAACGGTAATTTAAAAACGATCCGGGAAACGTATATCTGAGAATGGATAACGGTTTGGTCCGGTTTTAATCCAGAGTATTTTTGGCTCTGGTCCATCTTTTTCTTTAACTTTGGAAATCGCATGCACGCAAGCATCGACGAGATCATCGTGTCGCTCAATGCCGAATCCTAAAAGTTGGGTCAATAATAATTCGGTGCCTTTGTTAGGAAATCGTACGATACCATCTTTAATCAGTGGGCTTATTAACGCTAAACGAGATCTTTTATCATCACCATTAAGCTTTACCCCTTCCACACGATATCCAAATTTTTTCATTTCTTGAACGAGTGCCGCTTGATAGCCAACTTCTTCAATAAATAGATGGACTTTACTTTTTCCTCCATAAGCAGTTACTAATTTTTCAAGTCTATCTTTTGTTTCTGGATATGTTAAGCGTTCGTTGACTGGATTTGGTTGAATATATATTTTTAAATCTTCCATCCTGCCATAAGCGCGTACAACAACCATTGCTGTGTAATCGGCTGTCGATTTTTGTGAAATGGCGAGATCGATACCTATTGCAGTCATGACAAGATCTTCCTTGTTCTCATTTGATTCTTCACCGTATTGAATCCATTCAGGCCATATAACTTTTGTTGAGTCAGAGATAATGTTCAGAAGATACTCTTGTTGCCAAGCGATTTCATTTGCAACACTTTGCCGTAGGGTATTAATTTTTTCGGGAGTATCAAATTTTTCCATCCATAGGCATTCTCCATCTTCGTTAAGCAGTGGGAACCATTGGAATGTTCCTTTTAAATCCTTATTTTCTATTCTTTGTCTGAGTCTCATCATAAGTGAATCTTCATGAAGTAGGTTTCCTACTAGGATTACTCTTGTATCCATATCTCCCAAGGGCATGATTTCACGCGTAAACCAATCAAATGTCTTATTCCTACCCTCCATTGTTCGTGTTGAGTTCATATCCTCAATATCATCTAGAATTATGAGGTCTGGACGATGCTCTCGGTGACGAATACCACGAATACTCTGATCGAGTGACGCAACCGTAATACGGGCATTCATATTTTTAAATACAAGGGTAGAAAGACCCCATTCACCGCTATTAGTATCTTCTTTGAACGGTCCCAAATCACTTTTAAGCAATGCGTTACGCTCCAGTTCCTGCCGTATGTTAGTCATATGCAGTCTTGCCTGAGCTTGTGTTTGGCAAATGATTAGTACGAACTTCTTTTGTTGCGCTCCTAAAATAGCCCAAAGCGCGTATGAGAGTGTTACGAGTGTGGATTTGGCAGATCCTCGAAATGCAACAATGCAGGCGAGGGAATTTGAGGAATCTTCAGTTGTGCGGATAATATCTTTCTGAAATTCTGCAATTGGATACTTAATATAATGTTTAAGATAAAGCGAGAAAAATAATGCGTGACTTTCGCTTGTTACAGCACGGCGTAATATTGGATCTTTTGTGATCGCTTTAAATACTTCATTCTTTGTTTTCATATGATTCAAGATTAATGCCCATTAACTGCAGAGCTTTGTTAAATAATTCTTTTTGTTCGTCTGATAGTTCTTGGATGGAGTTAACTGTTCCTTCGATTTCAAGACGGTTGCGATAGTTATTGTGATGATGTTTTAACCAATACATGATGGCTTGCATGTTCCTGTCTTTTACAGCACTTATTAACTGCGATTCAGCTAAATCATTTACCAATAAACACCCCTCTTGAACGGCTGCGTCTACTTTATTGGCAAAATCAGAATCTTCGTTTTTCCACCTATACAATGTCGCTCGGGCAATGCCAATTTTTTCGCAAGCAATTTGGATGATTGGTGTTTTTGTGAGTTGTTTTAACAATAACTCTTTGGTCTGGTGATTATTCTTCATACTTGTTTAGCTTTTAACTTAGTTATTCTTTCCCATCTACGGATGATAGTTCGACAATATTCTTCGTCCTGTTCGATCATATAACAACGTCGTTTCAATTGTTCGCATGCTAGTAGCGTCGTTCCACTGCCTCCAAAACAATCATATACGGCATCACTTATATCAGTTGAGTTCAATATGAGATGCCTGATGAGTCCAATTGGTTTAGTCGTCGGATGATAAGGGCTTTTGTTGGGTTTAGGATAGAAGAGGACACTTTTATCTTTACTGCGCCTAAATTTGTGTGTTCCGTGCCAGCCAAAGACGATTAGTTCATGTTGGGGTAGGTAATCTTTTCGTCCGACGATGGCATGATTTTTCATCCAGATAACAAGTTGAGAAAAGTGAATCTGCATTTCATCCATTCCATTCTTTAAAGCGAATAGCATTTTATCTGCGTTGAAGATGTAGACGCTATTTTTCTTTGAAAGATGCGGTATGATTGGTGCAAGCCAATCTTTTGTGAAGTTCGTGTATTCTAATTCCGAGGTAATATTATCGTTTGCGATTACTTTATGTGATTTTAAAGGAGATATTCCCTCTTTGCTTTCAACGACAGAAACACCATATGGCGGATCTGTAATAATCGCATTAATTTTCATGCTGCCAATAAGTGTTTTAACGACTTGTTCATTCCTAGCATCACCACAAGCTAAATAGTGGTCACCAAGTTTCCAAAACTTTGGTCTATTTAAGTTTCTTTGCTTTTTGTCCAGTAAGTTTTTCATATCTTCGGATTATTAAATCAATGAACATTGGTTCACGTTCGACCATGTACGCTGAACGCTTTAATTGCTCGCATGCGACCATGAGGCTTCCAGAGCCAGCAAATAGATCAACAATAGTATCACCGGGCTTTGTACAGCGTCTTAGAGCCTTTTCGTGTAGTTGTGGAGGCTTTTGTGTTGGATGCTCATAGTCGGATCCATTAAGGCGTTTAACAAGCCAAATATCAATCATATCGTGAATATCCTCTATAGCTCGGTTGCCTGTTCCAATCTCTTTATTCATCAATTCGGAAATATTCAAGACTTTATCCAATAAATACGGGCTTCCGATTGTTCCATATACACAGGGTTCGTATTGTTTGTTAAAAGCGACCTGAGGAGTCGGGTTGCTAGAGTTTTTGATCCAGAGGCAGACACGTTTGTTTTGGATTTTTAGCTCTTGATATAGAGTTTGTAGTAGCCAAATGTATTTTTGATCACAATATGTGAAGACATGTGCATTTGAATGGCAAAAAGCTAATCCGTTTTTAAGAGCTGTATTTAGGAGTTCACGATACTCACCATCGGTCTTGGAATCATCTACATTTCCGCCATACTGTTTCTTGCCTCCGATTCCTTTGTTATACGAAAGTCCTATATTGTATGGTGGATCTTGAATGATGGCATTAGCTTTTTTACTCTTCATGAGCTTTTTTATCGTTTTTATGTCTTTGCAATCAGCGCACATGAGTCGATGGCTACCAAGTTGATAGATGTCACCTAGTTTTGATTTGGGTTTCTTGATTTTTTCTAACTCTTTTTCAATATTAAACTCATCATCTTCAACTTCCAGGTCATCAAAAAGATGAGATAAGTCCGTATCATCAAAACCGCTGGATAAAAGAGTTTCTATATCAAAATTATTCGCTAGGCTTTCCCAATCCCAATCACCATGAACTCGGTTGCTTGTTAGGAGATATTGATTGTATTCGGATTTGGTAAGTTTGCGATTAGGGACGCGAACTTCGATTTTCTCGTTTTCACGTCCTAATAGCTTCATAACCATTAATCGTTGATGTCCTGCTATAACTTTATTGTCTCGATC
>CAZFAN010000080.1:0-3840 GCA_964516525.1 uncultured Candidatus Saccharibacteria bacterium
AAATATCTTAAACAATAGAAAGGAAAGTAATACATGTTAGTATTTAGATTAACTAGAATTGGAAAAAAGAATCGACCTACTTATCGTATAGTAGTAGCCGAAAAAACAGCGCCTATTCAAGGAAAATTTGTTGAAATCGTTGGCAATTATGACCCAATCACTAAAAAAATCGTGTTAAAGAAAGATTTAGTAATGGGCTGGTTAGAAAAAGGCGTAAAACCAACAAACACCGTTGCAAAAATTTTCACAAAAGAAAATATCAAACATAAACTAGTTGTTGTTAAAATTGCTAAGAAAAAGACACCAAAGAAAAAGGGCGAAGAAACTGAAGAAGCAAAAGTAGCTCAAACCGACACTAAAGAAAACGCAACTGAAACAGAAATTGAAGAAGCAAAATAATCCACAAGCAAGGTTATTAGCAAATACATCATTTTTTGTTAGAATTTAATCATAGATTCTAGCAGCAACGGTCGAACTGCTAGCTAAAGAATAATAATCATGAATTTGAAAAGGATAGATATGGATAAAGATCAAGAATTTGTTGAATACGTGGTTAAAGCTTTAGTAGAAAACCCTGACGACGTAAAAACAGAACGCAAAGTAGATGAAATGGGTGTTTTAATCATTCTTTCAGTAAACCCAACAGATATGGGCAAAGTAATTGGTAAAGAAGGAAAGACTGCAAAAGCTTTACGAACATTACTACGCGTACTTGGAGCAAAGAACAACGCTCGTTTAAACTTAAAAATTGCTGAGCCAGAAGGCGGCAAAGTACCTTCAGAAACAAAGAACGAAGATGTAACTGAACCTGAAGAAACAGAAGAAAACGCAACTCAAATTGTTTAAAATATAAACTAGCAAGAAACCGCCACAGTTTCTCTAAGAAATATGAGCGGTTTTTTGTTATAAAAATATATATGAAAATAAAAGTTATTACATTATTTCCTGAGATGTTTAAGAATGTTTTAATGCAGTCTATTATTAAACGCGCTCAGGATAACAACAAAGTAAACATTGACGTTTGCGATTTGCGTCAATGGACCAGTGACAAACATAAAACTGTTGATGATTCCCCATATGGTGGTGGAGCTGGCATGATTTTAAAACCGGATATTATTGACCGCGCACTATCAGAACTTAAACAAACTGCTAATGGCCAAGAAAAAATTATTTTATTAACCCCTCAGGGAAAACGTTTTACACAAAAAATAGCTTCTGAATTTAGCCAATACACCAGCTTAATATTTATTTGTGGTCACTATGGTGGATTCGACGAGAGAATTAGACGTTTAGTTGATTTTGAAATTTCATTAGGTGATTTTGTACTAACAGGTGGTGAAATTCCAGCAATGGCTATGATTGACGCTACTATTCGTTTACTACCTGGTGTTATAAACAGTGAATCATTGAAAAACGAAACCCATTCCCAGCCAAAATACAAGCAGTTTCCTCAATACACGCGGCCAGAAATTTTCAATGCAAAAAGTAAAAAGTTGCCTCCCCTATCTGTTCCTGGTGAACTTTTAAGTGGAAATCATGCGAAAATAAAATCATGGCGAAAAATTTAGTATTTTATCAATAATCAATCGTTGACTATTTTGCTTTTTTTACATATAATATACCTGTACAATTTATATTAAGGAGTGAAAGTGATATTTGATCCACACGGCATGATAAAAAAAGTACAGACAAATCTTATTTGCCCTGTGTGTGGTAGACATTTTTCTAAATCAGAGATTCAAATTAAACAGATTATAGAAAATAATGTAATTTTTCATGCGCAATGCAATCATGGTCACCCCGCTGTTCAAAGTATTCATATTGCCGTAATCAATAGCGCAAAAAATAGTATCAAAAGAGCAAGCAAAACAAAAAATTTAAATTTATTAAATAAACAAATCGATGAATTTGATGGAGATTTTATAAAATTATGGAAAAAATAACTTTGAAAGCAACAACCAGAGAAATAACTGGTAAAAAAGTAAAAAATCTTAGGGAACAAGGCTTGGTTCCTGCTGTTATGTATGGCAAAGATAAAAATGGTCAAAGTCTACAAATTGACGCAAAAGAATTTATGAAAGTTTATGATAAAGCTGGATCAAGCGCACTTGTTGATCTAATCGTAGACGATAAAAATGCAGGAAAAATATTAATTCAAGACGTACAATTCAATCCTGTATTAGACACTCCTATGCATGCTGACCTTTATACTATAAAAATGGATGAAGAAATTACGACACAAATTCCTATCAAATTTGTTGGTGAATCTGCAGCTGTTAAAGATCTTGAAGGTAACTTTATTGCTAACTACGATGAAATTGAAGTAGAATGTTTGCCTGGTGATCTAATTTCAGAAATCACAGTTGATATTTCTAGTCTAAAAACCTTTGATGATAATATTAAAATTGCCGATTTAGATATTCCTTCAAACATTAAAGTACTTGATGATGCAGAGCAAGTTGTTGCTCTTGTAAATCCTCCACGTAGCGAAGAAGAGTTAGCAGAAATGGAATCCGAAGCAGCAGCTGACGCAGAAAAAGCTGGTATTGAAAAAATGGAAGCTGATGCTGATGCTCAAAAAGCTGAAAAAGAAGCAGAAGCTAGTGAAGGAGAGAATAAGGATGCTGAAGCTAATACAGAACCTAAAAAAGAATAATCTTAATTGTTTAAACAATGAAGTTTTGTCTATTTATTACTGGTTGTCAGTATAATTACTATGACGCTAATAACATAACCCATCTACTTACTAAGATGGGTTATGTTTATACTCAAAAAGAACAAGAAGCAAATATTATTATAGTACTAAATTGTTCAGTCAAACAAAAACCAGTTGATCGTTTATTCGGCAACATTAAAAAATGGCATAGTTTCAAGACTAATCCTAAAATCATTATTTTAGGATGCATTTTGGCTAAAGACAAGAAATTAATGAACGATCGTGTTGATCTAGTAACTACAGCTGAAAATTTTAAAAATGATTTTACAAAACATATTCATCCAGCATATCTATCTTTATTGAGCCAAAAGAATATTTTAAAAAATTATTGTGCTAATGATATATATCCAGCCGACGCAGCGAATAATACTGCATACATACCTATCATGCAAGGCTGTAACAACTTTTGTACATATTGCGTAGTTCCTTATACACGAGGACGAGAGACGTCTCGTAATATGCATGAAATAATAAATCAGATTACTAACGCAATAAATAACAAAAAAACACATATAATACTTCTTGGCCAAAACGTAAATAGCTATTTTCAACCAAATATTTTTAAAAAAGGTTCAGCTTTTTCTGAATTGCTTAAACAAATTGAATTGATTGATAGACCATTTACTTATAATTTTTTGACGTCTAATCCTCATGATTTTACAGATGAAATTATTAATACTTTAATATCAAGCAAAAAATGGGAAAAGATATTACATTTGCCAATTCAATCTGGAAATGACGAAATATTAAACAAAATGAATAGAAAATATACGGTAACTAAATATTTGAGCATTATTAATAAAATTAAAAAGTCAATTCCTGATATTATTTTAACTACCGATATAATTGTTGGATTTCCGGGAGAAACAGACAGTCAATTTAATGACACTTATAATTTATGCAAAAAAGTTGGTTTTAGTAAGGTTTTTGTATCTCAATATTCATTGAGACCAGGCACTATGGCTAGCAAATTTGTACAAAATAATAGCCTCGAAACAATTAAAAAACGGTGGATAAAAATTAATAATCTTATTAATAAAAAGATCTCTTAATACACCATATAATACCTTAAAGTATTGACATATTTGCGATTTAGGTTTATTATACTGACTAGTCAGTTTAAT
>CAZFAN010000081.1:0-3707 GCA_964516525.1 uncultured Candidatus Saccharibacteria bacterium
TGTTGAACTGGCATTATTTGTATAGATGCTAGAATCAAAATAAGTTGTCGATGTTTGGTTATTAGAAACAGTTGTAGCACTGTAATTTACTGCAGGCGTTTTCTTTGGCGTACAAGCAGTACTTGCATAAGTACTCATATTGCCGTATTGGTCAACGGCTCTTACTTGAAATTCATAAGCAGTGTCATTGGTCAGATTAATTATTTCTGTGTCGTTGCTTTTGATTACGGGAACGTAGGTATAATTGTTGTCTGATGTTTTGCGGTATTGAACGTCATAATGATCAACACCTGATACTCTATCCCAAGTTAATTTTACAGCACCGTCTTTGGCAGTAGTATTTAAATTTGATGGCGAGATAACGTATTGATAATTGATTGATGCAGATATAATTTCGCTTGTATTTCCTGCACGATCGCGAAATTGAGCGTAAATAGTTTTTGTTCCTGACTCATCAGTAAGTTGCCAATTTTCAATTTTTGTATCAGCAAGTCCCCATGGTTCGCGTGTAAATTGAATATTGTTTGAAACACGCATTTCATATACGTCTGCGTCATAAGTAAGTTTCAAAGTAACATATTTATTCAATGTGCTAGTTGCGCCATCATTGATTGAAAGAGAAATATTACTTGGAGTTGTATTGTCGTAATTAAAGGTTACAGTTTGACTTTCTTTAAATTCACCAATTTTATTTGTTTCTTTGGCTGTAACAAAATATTTTCCTTCATCCCATGAGCTAGGAAAATTTGAGTTTGAAATCCATTTGACACTACCATCGCCAGTAACCTCAGCGTTTAATGCATCTAGTTGATATGAATCAATCCAAGATGAACCATTCCAATATTTTTTTGTATCGTTTCTTTGCAAATAATATTTGACACTATCTTGGTTTAGGCCTTGGCTGTCAGCGGCTATACCTTCGATATATGAAGGAATAGTATTTGCATTATACGATGATCCATCGGTGATATTGGTAATTTTAATTTCTTGTACATTGCTCGCAGCAAGAGTGGCAATTGGAGTGCTTAATAATACAAGACTAGCAACGGTTATTGCTGTAAAAATTTTATTTATTTGTTTTTGAAAATTATTCATATAACAATTAATTACTCCTAAATTAGTTTTATGTTTATAAATAAAGCAAAAACAGTCCCGCCTTTTTTGTACTGTATTAGTGTTTATTTATTTTATACCTGATAATAGAACAAAATATACTTATAAAATTGTATACAAAAATACAACTTATGATTATTTAAGTTTATTTTATTTTAATTTTAAATAAATTTACATTAACTAGTTATCGCTATAGCTTTAAGTAGAACAAGCAAGCCAAAGTTTCCTAAGAATGTTCCTAAGAAAGCTTCTCGTATACTTCAGATAAGCCATAATGATACTTTTAGATTAAAAGGTTCAAAAGAGTATGTCAATTTTTATATCTGTGGATAAGGTATACATTAAGCGAACGTTTATTATATCTGTCAACAGGTATAAAAAATAGACTATTGATAAGTCTATTTTTCAGGGGATAACTCGTTTAAGTCTGTTATCTTTTAAGCAATTGGTTGATTAAATTATTAATTTTTTCTGATATATTATGGATATTTGTATTTGGTTTGCCAAACATTTCAACTACTAAAGTAGTTTTTTGGCCTAGAATTGTGCCATTTTCAACACTAATTGCATAATCCTGATAGTTATTATTTAACATATTATCTTTGTGTGTTGGGCTAGCCATCCAAGCGTCATTGATAGCTTCAGAAGTAAAAAAATCCATTGCTAAATTTTCACCGGCTAGTTTATAATTATATGGTGTTGCTTTTATAAAACTCCATGGTGTAGTTCCGTCTGGCGCGTAGTGATCAAAATAATTGTTTAAAATCATATATTTTGCTTTTGCTGATGCTGCTTGAGCTAAATAAGGATTCCAATTTAATTCAGTAATGCCTCTAGCTCGTCTTTCTCTATTCAAAAGCTCGCCAAGTTTATCCGGAGTAATTGACGAAGCAAGTGTTATTTGATAGGAAAAAAGAGTACAATAAAAGAAAGTAAGAATAATTGCTATTTGAATAAATAATTTATTTTTTATCATATATTTAATAAATTATAGTATAGTATCATAAAATAAAGAATTTGTCAAAGCTTATAAGGGTGATAATTTATGTTTAAATTTGATTTACCAATTGAGGAAAAATTTATTAAATCTTTGAAATATTCACAAAAAAGAATGATCGGCATTGAAGTTGAGCTGGTTGCAATTAAAAAAAATGGAAGAGCAGTCAGTTGGGAAGATGTACAAAATATTTTTCGTGATTTTATTGATAAAGATTGGGAAGCAGTTCATGATGGCAAAAATGGTCCTATTGTGGGAGTGAAAAATAAAAAGCAAAAAAATAATTGGTTTGATTATATTTTAACTGATAATGGTTTTTGTCTTTTAGAGATAATTACAGCTCCGAGAGAAAATTTAAACGATGTGTATATAAGGTTTGAGGAAATAAAGAAAAAATTAGTGAATATTGCTAAAAAAAATAATGTTTATATTCTTTCTTACGGAATTCAACCAATAACGCCTCCATCATTTAAATTGTTGACACCTAGAAAGAGATATGTGTTTTTTCGTAAAATTGCTAATCCTCATGTTTATCAATCGGGTACAACAATTATTGCTGCTGAGCAAACTAATATTAATCTCAGAAGCAAAGAAGAAGCTGCTAGAGTGTTTAATGCGCTTTCAGCAACTGTACCAATACAAACGGCTTTGTTTGCTAATTCTCCTATTTGGAGTGGTAAAGTTCATCCAAAATATAAAGTTATTAGAGCAATCTTTTGGCGAGGCAAATATGATCCATGGAGAGTTGGAATGCCTCCACGCCCTTTTCGTAATTTAGAAGACTATTTTCGTCATATTTGGTCACTAGAAACTTTTTTGGTAAAGCGAGGCGATGATAAATATTACGAAGTATTAAAAAAGCCACAATTTATGTTTTATCTTGAATATGGAGGTAAGGGAAAATTAGTTGGCGATAAAAATGCAAAAATTGTGAATTTAAAACCAGAAAGATCAGATATTGACCTGCACAATACTTTTGTATGGTGGGACAATAGATTGAAAACAACGACAAAAACGGTATATATTGAAAATCGTGATTGTGCAACGCAACCACCAAAAGAAGAAATGACAGTATTTGCATTCCATTTGGGTATAGTAGAAAATGTTGCAAAAGTAGAAAAAATATTATCTAAATATCATTATTCTGATTTGCGCAACGCACGTTATGAAGCTTTAACAAAAGCTCTTAAAGCTAAAATTGGCGATGAGCCTATTACGGATTTGGCACAAAAATTAGTTGAAGCTGCTCGTGAAGGCTTAAAAAAACGTGGCATGGGTGAAGAAAAATTTTTAATACCTTTGTTTGAAAGAATTAAAGCTAAAGAATCACCAGCTGATAAAATGATAAAGATTTATAAAAAAGGTGGTATTGAAGCTGTAATTCGTTATAATAGACTTGATTTAAATTTAGAAGAATAACGAGGAGAATTTATGATTAAAATCGGAATACTAACTCAGGATCCACCAGAGACTGATAACACTCTTTTAATGTTTAAAACATTAGAAGAAAAAATGAATATTAAAAGTTGTGCTTTTGATCCTAAATTTTTATCATTGTATTGTCCAAATCTGGAAAAAGGTAAGACTATTTATTATA
>CAZFAN010000082.1:0-3662 GCA_964516525.1 uncultured Candidatus Saccharibacteria bacterium
TTCTTCAGCAGTCAATCCCGCGTCATTTTCAGAAACATTTGCTGCATAAATCATAGGTTTATTGGCAAGATATCTGATTTGCGATTCATCAACTGTGCCTTTTTTTGCTTTAGCGGAAATTTTTTCTTTTGTTTCTAGGTCAGCTAGTTCAAGTTCAGTTTTTATTACTTCAAAATCATCAGTTGGGTCTATTTTACCTGCTACGTGCATAATATTTTCATCTTCAAAACAGCGCAATACCATACATATTGCATCTGTTTCTCTGATATGACTTAAAAATTTGTTTCCCAATCCTTCACCTTTGTGTGCTTCTTTTACGAGTCCAGCAATATCAATAAATTTCACTGTTGCAGGAACTATTTTTTCTGGATGAACCATCTTGGCCAATTTATCTAGTCTTTCATCTGGAACATCAACTATCCCGACATTAGGGTCAATCGTACAAAACGCAAAATTACTCGCAGAAGCTTGGCGAGTTTTAACTAATGCATTAAAAAGTGTTGATTTGCCTACATTTGGTAGACCAACGATTCCGATAGATAGGTTCGAATGAGACATTTAGGTTATCACTTTCTACTGGTATTTCACCAGATATTGTTGCAAATTCTTGGTTAGCAACTATTCTTGTAACTATATTTCTTAATAATTCTTTCTTTTCTTTAAAATCTAATTTAGTTTTTATTGCTGAAACAGCTTTTTTTGCCATTAAATCAATATTTAATAATGAATAATCTTTTTCTTTTCTATTATTTAATTCTAATTCATTTATCTGTATCTGTAAACTTTCTTTTTTATTTTTAACTTCTTTTAATTGAGATTCTAAACTATCAATACCAACCAATCCTGACCCATAAAGTTTTAAATATCTTTGTTCTTCTTCGTTTAACTTAATCAATTGATTTTGAAGGTGTTCAATTTGGCTATTATCTATATAATTATTGTTAATTTTAGAATCAATAAAATCGGTTGCTTGTTTTTTAATAGCTTCTTCGTCATTCAAAAACTTTATCATTTTACCCCATACGGCTTTATCAAATGCTTCTGCATTTATTCCTTTTTCTTTGCATTTTGGAGGTAGAGGAAAGTTGTATATTCTATCAGTACACCTATAATAATGCTGTTTGCCTCCAGTCTGTCCAGCTCTTAAATAACCGCAAGTGCAATATACTAAACCATTTACTAAATAATTATGCTTGGTATTTCTATTACAAAATTTCGAATTTAATTTTAATTGTTCTTGTACCTTATCAAATAATTCTTGACTAATAATAGGTGGTATTTCAGTATACGGAATCCACTGCTCCTTTGGTCTTACTTTCCGACTGCTTTTTTTAATCCGCTTATATTTTTCGTTATTGTTTGTTGGATTTTTTGGAACTACCGATTTTGTCTTATTGTAATAATGTAATCCAATATAACTTTCGTTTTTTAACATTCTCGCTATAACACTCCTAACCCAAAAATCTCTTTTTTGTTTTCTGGGATAAATTTTTAATTCAACTAATTTTTTAATTACTTTTCTGATTGTATATTGTTGTTCACCTACTAGAGCAAAAATCATTCTAACATTTTTTGCTTCTTCCTCATTTATTATAAAATATCCAACTTTCTCACCTGCCTTACGGATATAATCGTATCCATAGCAAGATTGATAGCCCAGCAATTTACCACTTCTAGTTTTATACATTTTGCCTCTACGCATACGTTCAGCAATTTTTACTCTTTCGTATTCGGCAAATAATCCCTTAAAGCCTAGCAATACCTTATCTTCGGCATTTTCTGGTTTCTTCGTGTGTAGGTCAATAATTTCAATTCCCAATTCTTGAATCTCATCTTTTACATATTCTTGGTATGAATACCTTCTTGCCAGTCTATCACTATCCCAAAGGTATAATATTTCAAACTCTTTCTTTTCGGCTGAATCTCTTAATTTGTCTAATGCAGGGCGGGCGAGCATATCGCCACTCCAACCATCATCAATAAAAATATGTTCAGGGGATACTATATTGCCATCTTCTTTTATTCTTTCTTCGATTTCGTACACCTGACTTTTAATTGTCGCTTCTTTTTCTTGCCTGCCAGTACTAACTCTGGCATAGTAAGCAACTTTTTTCATATTCATACCTATTTTTTAGTTGATTTATTATCAATAAAATTCAATAAATCCTGTTCTTTAATTTTATATCCTTTACCAATTTTAAAAGCTTTTAATTGACCACTTTTAATATAACTAAGAGTGCTTTGCCAATGGATACGCAGTTTTTCTGAAACTTCTGGAACTGTTAAAAATTTTATTTCGTTGTTCTTTTTCATCACTTTTTCCTTTCTTCTTATTATAATTATAACTCAATGAAACTAAGTTATCAAATCCGTATTTTTCAATTGTTTTTTCAAAAATATAACGATAAATATTAGCCAGTTTTTCTTGATTATTTTCAGATGGTGCATACTGGTATTTTATTTTAGGAACTCGGATTTTATAATTTTTATTTTTTTTCATTGTTATATTAAATTGCGAAAACCTCTCGAACGCGAAGCCATACTATTTTTTATTTGATATATTTTTTTCAGTTTTCTTGTTGGTTTGCCATTGTAATATTTAACTTTAATTTCTTTTTCCAGTTTATGTATCTGGTCATATTTATCCATCAAATGAAACAAACGATAATATTTATTTCTTTGGTTTTCTTTTTGTGATTTATAATTAAGCTCGTAACAATGCCTGCAACCAAAGTATTGACCATTGGGTGGCAAATAAATATTTGCAACTTTTCTTTCGCAATATTTTCCGTTTTTACTTAACTGACATTTAAACCAATATCTTTTATTCCCAAAATTGCATTTGGTAGAAATTATGGGTATTTTATAGTCATATTTAGTTTTATTATTTGTTTGATTGTCGGTAATTGTATAAGTTAATCTGATATAATTTTCGTTTTCACAACCAATAGTTGCAAAAATTCCAGCACTTCCAGTTTTATTTTCTCCGATGCTCCAACTTATATTTCCGCTTTTGATTCCATCAAGATAACCAACTTGTTTTAGCCAAGTAATACCTATAATTTTGCAATCATCGGTTGCATATTTATTTGAATAATTCCATCTGCTCATAATATTTCTCCAAAAAATTACCGAAATCATTAGACTTTATCCGTTTTAAAACTGAACAAAAATTCACTCAAATTACTAATTTTTCCAAACAAAGCCATTTTAATTTTTATGTTCTCCTTTTAGGGCGTGCAATTTATGCAATGCTCTATAAATTCCATTTTCAATACTTGTTTCATATCTAATAAATTTTCCAAAAGCATCATCATTAGAAAAATCATAATTAAAGATTTGTCCAATCGTTTTCTTTTCCAAATAATTATTTTTCCAACCGTCTTGAATCATTTCCGTTTCAATTTTTATTGCCCTTTTTAATCTCCAAGTATTAGCAATAATTCGTTCAACTAAAATCATTTCCACCTGATTTGCAGGAGCTAATTCAGTTCTAATTTTTTGTGCAAGTTCATCTAACTCTTGTCTGTTTTCTCCTTCCAGTAAAACTTCACTGCTTAATAAACCGTGTTTAATTGCATTAAGTTTCACAATATTTTTCCCAGCTTCTGTTTTTGCCCCAGTGCTTTTTTCTGCATTTTTTCTATTTGCTTCAATTTGTT
>CAZFAN010000083.1:0-3600 GCA_964516525.1 uncultured Candidatus Saccharibacteria bacterium
AAAAATAAGTATTATTTTACTGTCAATTAAAATAACAGGTTTACGACCTGTTATTTTTATGTTATACTTGTGCACATCGAGATTCTTTTAAAATTTAATAAAAAGGAGTTGTATGAAAAATGCAACAGATTTGGACACCGTCAAGCCCTTACAAGTTCGAGAGTGGAAAAAATAAAGGAAAATTTGCTGAAATGTTAATGTTCAGCAATCCGGGATTGTTAAAATTTATGTTAAATAAATTAAATGAGAAAAATTATATAACAAAAAATAAATTGCACATTCATCTTGAATGGTTACTCGCTAGAGGCGAAGATAGGATTCACAATAAACAATGTCGTATCTGTCGCAAAGAATATGCAAAATATTTTTCCGTTCGTTATTCTAGCTATAGATCAGTTCCAAGTTTCGGAACGGAATATATATTTTGCAGAAAATGTAAAGATACTTACAGAAATTTAGAAGGAAGAGTGAGATTCTTCGAGTTCAAATGGTCATTATTGGAAGAAGTCTCCTCGAATAAATTCGATCAAAGGGAATTGGTGAAATTTTATCGGGAAATCTTTGATATCCCAACACGCTTAAGCGCGAAATTGGCGTTTGCGTTTTTTTCAGCAAAAACACAAACGCCGTATGATATTTACATTTAAAATTATAAAAACCAGCTATTCGCTGGTTTTTTCTTATCCTAAACTGATTGCATTATTATGACACGTATTGATTGCTTGTTCTAAACTTGCAGATGATAAATTATTTTGCGAGATTACACTCGCTGTTCGCCCACTGACATTAAAATGCTCAGGATCAATTTGCGCACACTTTCCACAGCCAGTACAACGGTTAGTGACGATACTTAAAGTAGCGTCTGTTTCGCCGCTATCGGCAGTCTGAATAGATGTACTATCGCTTTTTGTGTTACTTGGTGTGCTTGAGCTTGTGATTGTGGGAGATGCTGTGGTGCTTAAATAAGTTGTTTGTGTTGCTTTCGTGATGGCGTCGTCACTACTATTTGCTTGATTTACTACAATAAAAATTATGGCAATCGCTACTACAGCTGATAAGGAAACTAACATTGTTAAAATTTTGTTATTTTGATTATTCATAGAAATATTTGTATTATTAATATTAATACTATATTAATAATTATTTCTTAAAATAAACTTAATTTTATATTAAAAGGGGAATTATGAAATTTTGGATTAAATTAGATCGTTTGGCAGCATGGATATTATTGGCATGTATGATCTTATATTTCATTTCTGGTTACGGGATGACAAAGGGATTAATCGACTCAAAATTAGCGTTAAACCTTCACGATATTTGGTTACCAATTGTCGTTATCATCTCATTCTGTATTCATGGAGCATTTGCAACAAGGTTGGCGTTTATACGTTGGGGTATTTGGAACATTCTTATAAAAATTATTTGGTGCGTAATTTTTGTTAGTTTTTTATGTGGTTTCTTGTATGTTGAAATTTTTTATAAGGAAACAAAAAATACGACTAAAAATTCTATTAGTAATACTGTTACTAGCTCAAATTCAAATACCCAAGTTTTTACAAGCTCTACTTCATCTTCAGCAGTATCTTCGACAAAC
The DNA here is from genome assembly GCA_964516525.1 of uncultured Candidatus Saccharibacteria bacterium. Taxonomy (GTDB): domain Bacteria; phylum Patescibacteriota; class UBA1384; order JAMDBS01; family CAYSHH01; genus CAZFAN01. The sequence goes on from CAZFAN010000083.1 coordinate 1,595, forward strand.
CTTCAAAAAATTTATACAGCAGACACGCTAAGTGTCTACAATGCAAAAAATGGGCAACCATCGTACGTTGCAATTGACGGTGTAGTCTATGATGTTAGTACTTTATTTGTAGATGGTACACATTATGGATGTAGTGCAGGACAAGATGTTACTAGCGCATTTGATGCTGAGAAAAAGCATAAACAAGTTATTTTAGACAATTATCCTATCGTTGGCACATACCAATAATACTATTATTTAAGAATTCCTCGAAAAATAAAACTTTTTGTATTTTTGATAATATCATTACGTGATTTTTCTTTAATAAAAATAATACCATCAAGGCTCGCAAAAGCTATGGTATCAAATACTCTATTTGCAACAAATTCCACGTCATCAATCGCAAAGACACCATCATTTTTTCCAGAGCTTAATATTTCTTTGATGATAACAATATACTGAGATTTTAGTTTGTTGATATATTCTTTCCATCGTTTTTTAAGCATAGCACCTTGCATAAAGATAATTTTGCATATATCACGATGATCATAAAAATACTCTGTTTGTGCTTCAATAACAGCATTTAATTTATCTTGACAACTGATTTTATCTTTTAGTCTAGCTTGCGCTTTTTTAATAAGGGATTTTATTCCTTGATCAATTAACTCAAAAAATATTTCTTCTTTAGACTTAAAATGATAATAAAATGTCCCCTTGGCAATTTTTGCTTTAGCAACAATTTCATCGATAGAGGTGTTCTCGTAACCTTTGCGTGCAAAAATAGCTACTGTGGCTTTTATCAATCTTTCTTTAGTATTCATATTGGGTTTCAATGTTTAAATTTAAGCGTCTATTTTTAATAACTTTAGCACTAATTAAAGATAGAAACAACGCACCAAGTAAAAATCCCGATACAATCCAATACCCAGTTACGATATTTGCAGTATTTGCACCTGTAATAATTTCGCGCAAGCCTTTTACGACATAGGTCATTGGTAAGTACGGGTTAATTTTTTGAAAAAACGTCGGTGTCGTTTCTATAGGATATGTTCCTGAAGCAGAAGTTAATTGTAACATAAGCAATAATATTCCAAGAAATTTTCCGCCATCTTGTAATATTAGGATAAAGAATTCTAATATTGCAACAAAGCACCATGAAGCTAGAATGGTAAAGCTAAAAAATTGAATATAATTTGTTGCTCTTATTCCTAAGCCGAATATTAGTACGCAATCTAGAATAATAGTTTGTATTGTACTAATTTTAATTGATGTTATAAATTTTGACAATATTAATTTCCACGGCGCCATTTTTTCTTCGTCTTTATTGATTGGGTTAAGTTTGATTAATAAAAATAGTACTAGGCCACCAACCCATAATGATAGGGGAATAAAATATGGAGCAAAGCCTGTGCCGTAATTTATAATTTTAGATATGGATATATCTGATGTTTCAACTGGTTGAGAAATTATTGGAACCAATTTATTAATTTTTTCATTGGTTGTATTCACTTTGGCTGTAGATGCACCGCTAGACAATTTATCAGACAGTGTTGTTGTTCCTGAATTAATATCATTTAGCCCATTAATTAGTTGTGTTTGTCCATCAGCCAATTCTTTATTGCCACTAGCAAGCTTTTGACTGCCAGAATAAATTTCATTCATTCCGCTTGCTAAAGTGTTTGATGCTGTTGAAGTTTTTTCTAGTCCACTCTCAATAGTTTTTCCTGAATTAATAACAGAATTATTTACAGAGCTATTCAATGTACTTGTTCCTGATGCTAATTGTGCGCTTCCAGAAACTAACTGCGATAATCCAGTTTGAAGTGAGGCAATTTTTGTTTGAGATTCAGTGCTAGTCGCTTGTGTGACTATGGATGAAAGAATTTGCGCTGCAACATATTTATTTGGTATTTTATAGGTTGGATTTATCGTGTCTGGATCTTTTAGCAACTGATTTGCAGTTTCTATGTTTGTCATTATCGTTGTATTGGCATTAATATATGTATTTACTCCAGTATTAACAGTAG
>CAZFAN010000084.1:0-3574 GCA_964516525.1 uncultured Candidatus Saccharibacteria bacterium
TCTATATTCGCTGGTCACAACTAATCATTGATGATGCTTCTCGGTATTTTTTTTACCCCATGAATGATGGTAAAACTCCCCTTTTGATGTGGCTAACTTTCCCTTTGCTTAAAATTTTTGATAATCAGCTCTACGCGGCCAGATTGGTTTCCGTCTTAGCAGGAGGCATTAGTCTGACTTTTATTTTTTTAATTCAGAAAAAAATTAAAGAGCCATTAGCCGCTTTTTTCGCGATGCTTTTGACAATTTTACTTCCTTTTATCTTTTTTCATAACCGACTGGCCATTACTGACGCCTTGCTTTTTACCAATCTGACCATTTCTTATTATTTCGCTCTAAAAATCGTCAAAGACAAAAGCTCTTGGTCAATTTTAGGCTTAGCTGCTTTCTTTTTTTTAAGCATTATGAGTAAAACCCCAGCCTTATTATTTATGCCGGTTTTTTATCTAAGTATTTTTTTTGAAGAAAAATTGAATTTAAAATTTATCATTAATAAGTTTTTTAAAATCAGTCTTGCCTTGTTAGTTGCTGGATTGCTTTTTTATAGTTTTAGAATTGTGCCTCTTTTTAGTCAATTATTTGCTGTTGGGGGCAATTTTTTGCAAGATGCAAAAACCATCTTTTCTACAGAAATTTTTAAAATTATAGCTAGCAACAGTACTTTTTTTGCCAAACAGCTTTGGCTCTATTTAGGTCCAGTTGTGTTAATCTTAGCCTTGCCACTTTTTCGTCAAACTAGGCGAAAACAAAGTGTTTTATGGCTTTCTGGACTTGTTTTTTTACTACCGCTAATTGTTTTAGGCAAAATCATTTACTCACGCTATGCCTTGCCAAGCAGCTTGTTTTTTATCAGTTCAGCCGCTATTTCTCTCAATCATCTTAAAAAACAAAAAATTTTATTTCTTTTGGCGCTATTCTTGATTTTGCTTCCAAGTTTTTTATTTATAAAAAATGCTTATTTCCATCCAGATCAATTACAGCTTAGCAAAGCCGATAGAACACAATATTTAGAAGAGTGGTCATCAGGACACGGCATCATTGAAACTGTGCAATTAATTGAAACATTGGCCAAAACAAAGAGGGTCGCAGTCGCCACTGAAGGTCATTTCGGCACCTTACCTGATGGCATTCTTTTAAATTTACACAATCAAAACGTTAACAACATTTATGTTGAAGGCATTGGTCAGCCAATAAAAAACATCCCTGATTATTTCTGGCAAAAAGCTGAAACATTTGACGTGAAATTGTTGGTGGTCAATTCGCATCGTTTACAGATGACACTTCCAGAAAAAAATTTATTACTAAGCTTTTGCCGACCCAACCAAGCACCTTGTTTACAAGTTTGGCAAATAGAAAAATAAACAAAATTTTATCTAAATTTTATTTTGAAAACATAAAATGTTTTCATTATGGCGAAAAAGCCGCAAAGTCAAATTCTTAAATCATTTTTTGTTAAAAATGCAATTTATGAAGCTATTAATTTAAATAAAATCCAAAATCCAGATTTTATTTATTCCATTAAAATAGATTTGCCAGATGAATTACAATTAATAGCCAATAAAATATTTTTTCAAGAATTAATTTTAAAATTGTTTAAAAAAACTAAAACTGCCTATGTTAACCAAGCATTTGTCAATAAAATTATTTTATTTACCGCTCAACTTGAAAATGCGCAAAAACTTAGTTTGAGTATCACTAATGGTGGCCAAAAACTCTCTTTTTTTGATAAATTACTAAAAGCTCCTAATATTTTTTTATTAAGAGATCGAACAAGCCATCTGGAACTTAAAACAATTAATTATCTCGTCAAAACAAAGTTTTCTGGTAAGCTAGAAATTATCAATAAAACAAAATGCGGCTTTACTCTCAAATGTTATTTACCAATTACATCGATAAAACGATAGCCACGATTTTTAACCGTGTCTATGCGATAACGACTGTTTAATTTGGCACGAATTCTTCTGACATAAACATTAATAGTTTTTTTGATTGGTAACGGCTCTCGATAACCCCAAACATAGGCAGAAATCGTTTCATATGAAACCAATAAATTTTTATGTTTGTAGAAACATTCTAAGATTCTCAATTCTTGAGAACGAAAAAAGCCCCGACTAGAATCACCGAGCAAACTATCTTTCAATAAAAAACGTTCGTCTGCTAAAATTCTTGCCTCAATTTTTTTATCCAAAGCCAAGAGGTTTTTAATTTTTAAAGAAAATTCATAATTGTTAAAAGGTTTGGCAATAAAATCATCTGCCAATTTCAAGATGGCAATGCGATCTTGCAGGGATTTTTGATCGCTAAAAACTAAAATTTTCATAAATATTTTTTTAGCCTTAATCTTGACTAATAAAGGCAAGACATCGCCATCAACTAATTTTCTTTCTGATAAAAAAAGTTCAAAATTTTCTTTTTTAAGAATTTGCTCTGCTCTTTTAATTGATTGAGCCGAGTACAATAAAAATTGTTCTTTTTTGAAAAATGTCTTTAATAAAGATAGGGTTTGCCAATCCGCAGCCAAAGTTAAAATTTTTTGCATATTTATTTATCCTCTGAAAGAAAAATCACTTTGTTATATAATCAGAAGATAAAAAAATCATAAAATTTACCCTCCCGGGTAGTGAAATGGCATCACCATTGACTCTGAATCAATTATTCTAGGTTCGAATCCTGGCCCGGGATCAATGATTAATTTATTGCAATCGGTTGTATACTCTGCCTGCCGGCACTAAAAATAGTTTGCTCAAAAAACCCCTTAACTGAAGTTTGTATTTTGCCATTAACTTTTTTAAAATTTTCTAAAAGCAAGGTTTTTTTATTTTTCAATTCTTCCAATTTAAGTGAAAATTTATTTTCAACTTGATTGACTGTTGCCGATAAAGGCTCCAGTCCTTTTGCTTCTTCTTGAGAAGATTCTAAAGCAAGTAAATGAGCTGCTTCTTCTTTTTCCACCGTCTCGATTTGTTCTGCTAAAAATAGCTGTATCATGTAGAGTATTCTCTTGTTAATTTGTTCCCAAATCTTTTCAATATTGTTTGCTTCTGTTTTTAAATCAATCCTGGCTAAAAGCTCCATTTTTTCTAATTCTACAAAAATTGGCATTGCTAAGAGAGAAAGAGGTCTACCAAATAGTCTTCTGAGTTCAATGGCCGTTTCTTGCTCAATCACTTGGGTTTGAATATTTGCTATTTTTTGATCAAGCAAATCGATCATCCAAAAACCCAACTGGGACAATAGTTTTTGCCATTCTTGATTTTCAATCGCTAATTCCAAACCCATACCTTCTAGTTGTTCTGTAATATTTAAATTTCCCAGAGCAAGCATTTGCCAATAATTTCCAACTTCTTTTGGATTACTGCCAATACTGGCAGCCATTTCCACCGCTTTTCTAGGTGTATTTTTTTCTTTCATTTAATACCTTTCTAAACCAAGTGAAACCACTGGGCTTATTTATATTTTTACTAAGCCGTGGTTCTTCAATAAAAAAGCTCCCTTGTTAGGGAGCATCGGAGACAAAAAATATTCCTCGATGCTCGTCAAGATTTCTCTTTGCTGAAGACCGGACTCATCTCTT
>CAZFAN010000085.1:0-3572 GCA_964516525.1 uncultured Candidatus Saccharibacteria bacterium
TGTATGCATACCATGTCTGTACAGAGTTGCTAGTATACAGAGATCCAATAATTCCAGCAATAAAACATATTACTATTGAACTGAGTAGTTTTAATATTTTCATATATACCTCCATTATATACTTAATAACATTATATCATATAATTTTTGTGTATTGACAAATGGTGTTTGTATGTATAGTATGAAAAATATGAATGACCATTGTAAAATGAATATGAAATTTTATGGCACTTCTTCAATTGGAGAACGTGGCTAGGTAGTAATACCTGCTGAAGCAAGAGAACAATTTAATATCAAGGCAAAAGATCAGTTGATATTTTTTGGGCATGGAAAAGTAATGCATTTTATTAAAGCTGATGAAATTGAGACATTGCTAGAAGGATTATCGGAAAATATTGTGACAAATTTAAATATAGTCAAAGATTTAAGAAAGGAAAAATATGGAAAAGAAAAAAAGTCTAATTAATGATGAAAACAGAAAATGGTGGACGTTGGCGACAGTTTGTTTTGGGCTATTGATGATTGTTTTGGACGGTAATGTTGTAAATCTTGCAGTGCCACAAATATTAAAAGATTTTGGAGCGAGCTTATCGCAAGTTGAATGGATAAATAATGCTTATTTACTAACCTTTGCAATATTGTTGATTACGTTTGGACGTTTAGGTGATGAACTTGGCAGAAAAAAAATGTTTATTGCGGGATTAGTTACTTTTATACTTGGATCGTTACTTTGTGCAACAGCTTCAAATATTGATTATTTAATTGGTTATCGAATATTACAAGGTTTAGGTGGAGCGGCAATGATGCCAGCAACTTTATCTTTGATAGCTGCTAATTTTGAAAAAAAAGAACGTGGGACAGCAATGGGATTATGGGGAGCTGTTTCAGGATTAGCGATTGTATTAGGGCCAATTATTGGTGGATATTTAACGGAAAAAGGATTAGGTGTAACAATTAATGAATGGTTGCATATCAGTGAATATTGGAGATATGTATTTTATATCAATTTACCAATCGGAATTATCGCTCTTTTGGCAACAATATTTATTGTTCGTGAGTCAAAAGATAATAAAACTAAACATCATTATGATATCTTAGGAATTGTTTTATCTTCAATATCTATATTTACTTTGACTTTTGCTTTTATAGAAGGAGCAAAGTATGGCTGGTGGAATGTTGTAGAAGTATTCAGTCTGTTCGGTTATGAAATATCGTTTGGTTCCTTGAGTGTTATTCCAATATTGTTTGCGATATCAGCAATATTTATAGGTTTATTTATTTGGCATGAAAAAAATAGTAAAAAAGACCCATTGGTTGATTTGAAATTATTTTTAAGTAAAAATTTTTCGGTTGGATCGTTGGGTGCAATGATTTTAAGTTTTGCGATGATGGGTGCATTTTTCTTGCTTCCGTTATTTTTGCAATCAGTGATGGGTTTTTCATCGATACAAACAGGAATAAATCTGATTCCGTTTGCAATTACTATTTTAATTATGTCCCCTCTTGCTGGTAAATTAGCAGATAAATTTGGTGGAAAATATTTGATTGTTGCTGGTATGTTAATAATGTCTGTGGGAATTTGGTTGTTAGGACATTTTCAAATAACAACACAGACTAAAGATTTGATTTGGCCTTTTATTGTTACTGGTATTGGTATGGGGTTAGCGATGTCTCCACTTACAAATATTACACTTTTAGATATTAATGAAAACGAGATTGGCGGTGCTTCTGGAGTATTATCGACAACACGTCAGATTGGTTCGGTAATGGGCATTGCAATACTTGGAGCTTTTTTGCAAACAACTGTAACTGCTAATCTAGAAACAAATATTAAAAAGATAGATAGTTTGTCGGAAAAAGCACAAGTTATCGTTCTTGATGAAGTAAAATCTGTAGGATTTTCAGGTGATAAAGAAAAAATGCAAGAAGATTTGAAGAATAAATTAACTGATGTATACAAAGAAGAAATGACGCAAAGCATGCCGCAAATGCCAAATATTGATGAAATAAAAGCGCAAATTGCACAATTACCTGCGATGGCACAACAACAAGCAATGGTTGAATTGGAAAATAAAATGCAAGATGCAAACAAACAGATTGAGGCTAAAAAACAAGAAATGATTGAAAAAATGAAAAATACCGGAGATGAAATTGCAAACGCGAGTAAACAAAGTATGGTGGATGCGATTAATAAGACATTTAAAGTTGCCGCTTTATTTTCTTTATTCGGCGCATTGATTTCTTTAATGTTTACGGAGAAGAAAAAGTAAAAATATTTAGTATAGGGCAAAATAAAAATACTAGCCAAATGGCTAGTATTTTTTTTGTAGTTGTGTTTGTAGACAATCTAAAATACAATTTATATATAAGTAAATGGAGGAAATAATGAAAAAAATAGTATTTTTTGTATTGGCAATCGTGATTCTTGGTGGTGTTGGTTGTATGTTTAGCAAGAATAACAATCAACAATTAAGTGAAGGGCAAAAACAAGTAGTCAAAGATGTTGGCGAAGCTAATATACGTATAGCTGACCCGCATACAGGGTTTTCTGGTAATGTAGATTTTATAAATAAAGTTGGAGAAGTTAATTACAACAATCAAAAAACTAAATACGAAATTAAAGATTTATTAATCCCTTATGATCTAGATGGGGTTAGTTGATCGGAATATCCATGTTTAATAAAAGCACAGTATTCTGATAATACTGTATTGGATTATTTAATGATTGCTCATCGAGAAAATGATACACAGTTTAATGTGGTAGATATTAAGTATGTTGGAGATGATGCACAGATTGAAGACATACATAAAGTCAGTGCTAGTGAAATAGCAATTGACGCTCTTTGGGGTAATGGTAATAATCAGGAATCCGTTATTTTAACTTATACTTTTTCAGGTGACAAGATTATTGCCGGAGAGGATAATATTGATATTTCGAAAATAAAACCAGAAAGACAACAAGTGCTTGCCAGCAGTACGCCAACATATACACAGCAAAAACAAGAACAAAATGAAAATTCAAATGGGACTGTAGTATTGAGTTTTGATGATGGTCCTGGTGCATCCACTCCGGATATTTTAGATATATTGAATAGATATAATATTAAAGCTGATTTTTTTATGATTGGGCAAAATGTGCAATCTCATCCTGATTATGTACAAAAAGTATATGATGCAGGTAACGAAATTGGTAATCATACCTTTACACATCAAGATTTGGCTAAAATGTCGTCAGATACTCAAAACGATGAGTTTAATAAGACCAATAACGCTATAAAAAATGTTTTATCTAAAGCAGGAACCATTTGGATGCGTCCGCCCTATGGAAGCTATAGTGATGATACTGATAAAGTTTTATCTTCAATTGGAATGAAAAAAATATTGTGGAATGTAGATCCACGCGATTGGGCTGGCGCATCTGCTGATGAAATTACTGATGCAGTATTGTCAAACGTTAAGGATGGTGCAATTGTATTGATGCATGATGGCGTTGCTAATTCTGTAGAAACAGCAAAAGCATTGCCAAAAATAATTGAAGGCATCCAATCAAAGGGTTTTAAGATTGTTACTCT
>CAZFAN010000086.1:0-3564 GCA_964516525.1 uncultured Candidatus Saccharibacteria bacterium
TTTGTATCCAAAATGCATGAAATCATCAATAATTATCAATCCAGGATTATTGATATGTTGTAAAATAGTATTTCTAGTACCGATTAATACAACTGGCTTATTATCGTATAGTTTTAAAAAATCGTTTGTTTGTGTCAAAATATTTGCTTTTGGATTCATTACAATCACAGTATCGCCAAATGCTTTTTTAATTTTTTCAACTGCACTATTGTTTGCAATAAAATCAGGAAAAAGTACGATAGCCGATTTGTTGCACTTAATGGCTTTATCAATTAGTTTTATATAATGACCAATCCTATACTCTCTACGTTCGTAAAGAGCATATATTTGTTCTTTTTTATGCTCGTCAACAAATTGTTTTTGATAAACTACAATATTGTCATTTTTTCTTTTTGTGATATTAGGTAACATAAAAAAAACTACCTGAGATAAATTTGCTAAGTAATATTTAGAAACTTTTTGGGCAATATGCAATTGATATAGACTTATAACAGGAAATGGATAAATAAGAAAATTAATTTCTTTTAATTTACTTTTGTACACTTTCGGAACAGTTCTTACGATATTGTAAATAATACCTTCTTTGTTTTTTCTACCAAAAGGAACTGACACTAGACATCCAACCGTAATTTTTGGAAGTATACTAGCAGGAATCAAATATGTATATGTTTTGTTTATGGTATCGGATTTTGTGTTTACTAGAACTTGTGCATATTGCATAAAAAATTTTTGTTTTATCAAATATTCTTATTCTTGATAGTGTGTAATTTCGAATTTATATATATTTATATCATCATTTGTTGTTAGGCCGGCTTTTTTTAATGTTGCTGCTATTTGATCATGAATTGTAGTAATTTGTTGAATATTTGGCAATAATAGCGCACTAGAGGAGTTATTTTTTGCTTCTATCAATATACCAAATTTTTTTGGATCAAGTGTATCGATATTATTGACTAAATGCATTTCATGAATAATATCGATGGAAATTTTTATCTTATTTAGTTCCTTTATAGAGATAGGATTAAACCTATAATCTTTAGAGCAAGCAGCAATGGCATTGTAAATAATTTCCTCGGCAATATTTTCTTTAGTCGGCAAATATGTGCCAATGCACCCGCGTAACCTGTCTTTATCACCATTTTCATAAACAGAGACAAAAACTCCCGATCTATATAAAAGTACACTTTTAGGTAAATCTTTATCTAAAGAGATTATTTTATTATTAATGACAAATTCGTTTATAGCATCTCGTGCTATTTTAAGATAGATATTCATTAAAAATAATTGTTAATTATAATTTAAAATTAACGACCGAGTATCCAATACCAAAAGGGGATTCATATGATAGCACTTGCGGATAATAATTAATATTATTAATTGCTCCTAGCAAAGTGACTATTGATTTATAACCACATTCACCTGCATCAATAACCCAATCTTCATCATAACTTAAGATATTATCAATATTTTTGTTGGCTAAATCTTTTAAAATTGTTGTATCAAACTCTTTGCCAGAGACATTATCATTATCAAATAATTTATGAGATAAATCGCCACTTGCAATTATAGCAATATTTTCTTGGCGTTTTTGACAAATATTTCCAATAGTTTGACCAAATTTATAATGCGTTTCAGCGCTCAAGTATGAGTAATTAATAGGAACTAGTTTAATATCTTCAGGTAGATGTTTTGCTAGATAAACCATAGGCACCATTGTTCCATGATCAAGTTCAAAATTTTCAGTGTAATGATTGACTAAAATCCCGTTTTTATCAGAAGAGTCGCAGATTTCTTGCGCTAATTTGTCATTAGATAAAAATTCTAAATAAATATCAGGTCTTTCAAATTCCTTAAAGTCACCATCTAATTCACCACCATACCAAATATTCATCCGATCAGGATAAACTAATCCATGAGGAGATATAACAATTATTGTATCAATATCGCATAAACTAATATTCTTAGATAACATTTCCATGGAATGAATGGTTTTTTTTAAATAAGAACTCTCATTGTCGGTACCTATTCCAGGAACTATTAATGGTGGGTGAGGACAAATAGCGCTAAATTTAATCATATATAAGACACTGAAGGAATAAAACCGAAAGTTTTCCATGGATATATAGAAAGCCATGCTTTTCCGATAATCATATTTTTTGGTAATACGCCCCACTCTCTGGAGTCAGATGAATGTTCACGATTATCACCTAAGACAAAATATTCATCATTGTTTAAAGTTATTTCAAGTGTAGCAGTCTTGGAGTTTTTGATAAGAGTTTGCGTGTCAGCAGCTAGATAATCTTCTTGAATAATTTGTCCATTTACATAAATATGATTATCCTTAATCACTACTGTTTCTCCAGGAAGACCAATCACACGTTTAATATAATCATATTGAGGATTGCTAGGAGCTTTAAAAACTACAACATCACCTCTTTTTGGCGTTGAAATTCTATATGACAGTCGATTAACCAATAAATATTCCTGATCTGAAAAGTTAGGATCCATACTGTGACCTTCAACAACAAAAGGTTGAACTAAAAAATATCTACTGGCAAAAAATATTACCAATACTATAAGTACTGTTTTAATTATATCAAACAGATCGTAAAGAATTGTTTTCATAAAATTATTATAAACAAAATTGACGAAATGCACAATCATTAGCTATGATTAATACGTAATTTATTATTAAATATTTGTAAGATATGTATCCAATATTATTTACAATAAATGGTATTAATTTTTATTCGTATGGTTTTTTTGTTGCAATGGCTTTTCTAACCTGTTATATGGTTATGGAAAAAATGACAATAAAGAAACATTTAGACGTAAAATTTCTTTTTGAAAAAATGCTAGTTGTTTTGTTTGCAGGTATTATCGGTGCAAGAATTTTATATGTTATCTTATATTATGATCAATTTCTTTCTTTAGCTGATATATTTAAGATTTGGCAAGGAGGAATGGTGTCTTTTGGTGGAATACTTGGTGGCTTTGTTGCATTAATAATATTGTTTCGCAAAAATTTGTTACCTTATCTAGATGCTTTTGGTGTCGCCTTTATTGCCGCAGCAGCTGTTTGGAGAATCGGATGTTTTATGGCTGGAGATCACCCTCAAATATATTCTGACGCTTGGTTTGCAATCAATCATGAAGCCCCGGCAATACTTATGGAAATAATCTGCTCGTTTATAGGTTTTATTATAGCTTATACAATATTTTGCAAGAATAAATTAAAAACTGGATATCTGTTTTTTTTAATTTTTGCTTGGTATGGTTTAACAAGAATAGTAGTTGACCAATATAGGCTAGACCCGGTTTATATGTCACTAAAAAGTGGACAATGGGCCGGTATATTTATGATCATCGTCGCACTTATTGGAGTTATTTTAATAAAGATATATAAAAATAAAAAAGGATTAAATAATGAATGAATTTGACGACATTTTTCTTAAAGAACAAAAAACAAAGTTGCTACACGAAAAAGCACGACTTGAACAAGAATTAAAAAATATTGAAAAATTTCCAGAATATGGAAATAATGACGAAGACAATTCCGAAGAA
>CAZFAN010000087.1:0-3550 GCA_964516525.1 uncultured Candidatus Saccharibacteria bacterium
TACAGTAACCATCAGTCAGGATTCTCATGTAATAAATAATCCGCCACCTGGTTTTAACGATTTATTTGCTCCTTTGTGGCAAGAATTAGTGCCATAAAATTACAATAACTGTTGATAAGATAGAAAATATACAAAGACAATAAGTAAATATAATGTTATAATAATTCAAAGGGATATGTTTATTATTGTTAATTTTAATTTGGAGGGGTAGTGCTAGATATTAATCCAATTAATCAAAATAATTTCAATTCTAATAATGCCGAGAGCCAAAGTCGGCCTAATGTTAATATTGATGCGAAGCCAGAAATAAAAAACAAACCAAATTCTATTACTTCAACTAATCCAGATGAACTATTTACTTCAAAAGAAGATAATCAAAAAATAATTTTTTACTTTTCTTTAATTATTTTATTGTTTGTAGGGGCTTTATGTGGATATCTTTATTATGCAAAAACAGTAAAAAACGAAGAATTGAAAACTAAAGAAAGAATGCAAGCTGATCTAGAAGCAAAATTAAACACGCCAGAGTTAGTGAAGATTGATAATCTAGCATCGGGATATAGTTTGGGTCTTACTCAATTAAGTAAATTAATTATTGCTCCAACACAATATTCAAAACTTTTTAATAAACTGCAAATGATGATTCCAAACGATGTAAATTTGGATAGTTTTTCAGTAGATGAAAAAAATAAAATTAAAATTGTTGGTAAAACAGAAAGTCTCGAGTCAGCTGCAAAGTTTATCAAAGCTTTTGAAACTTCTAATTACTTTGAAAATATAGTTTTAGATAGTAATCAGCAAAGTAAAGATAAAAGTAACAAAACTATTTATGCTGTGTCATTGTCGGGAACATTGAATGTTACAATGTTATCTGGGGAGGAAAAATGAGAGATATTAGCTCAAAACAGAATTGGCCATTGTGGACACTTTTTGTTGTATTATCAATTATTACTATAGGATATTTTGTTCTTAGAGTTTTAATTACCAATGTAAAAGATTTAAATACGAGTGTTGGCGCAATTAATGTTGAGAATACACAATTAGAAGAAAAATTATCGACTTTGAATAGTTTAAAACAAGAATTTAATGACAATCCAGATAAAGTAAAAATTTTAGAGTTAGCGGTTCCGGAAGATAATATGCTTGCAGAAATTACAGAGAGTCTACGACAAATTGCTGCTGATTCGGTAATTAATATTACCTCAATCAAGCAAAGTAATACCCAATCAAGTAAAAACACAGATGTGATTATAGAATTGTCTTTTGAGGGAAGTTACAAGAGTTTTACGTCCTTTATGTCTAATCTTGAAAAAAACGTAAGACTTAATACGCCAACAAAAATTACTTTAAATTCAGCAACAAACACGAGTGGCGGAGAAGTTTATGTTAAAGGCTCTATGACTTTAGATTTTTTTAAAACCAATACATCAAAAAAAACTAGTACTTCAGGATCGACTGCAACTACGACTACAAATGTAACAACAACTTCTACAGCGGAGGCGACAAAATGAAAAGACAAAGTTTAGTATTGAGCGGGATAATTATATTAATATTTGCTTTGATTTTATTGTTTTGGTGGTATCAAAAAACTAAACCAACACAGAGTGAAATTCAGAGTGCAACAAAAAGTATCAGTACAGTGAATGCAGATGTTTTAGATAGCAAAACAACACAAAAAGTTGATAGTCTGACTGTATTTGGCAATGTTCCAGTACAGATTCAAGAAAATTATCAGCATGATAATTTATTTCAATAAATAAAAATAATTATGGAAAATGTAATTAATTCAGAAGTAGATGAGGCAAAAAAACAAGCCCAGCATTTTGGGATTGATTTCGTATCTTTACGTGGAGAGAATATCGCTAATGATATTTTAAATATTATTCCAGAAGATATGGCAAGAAAATACCAAATGGTGGTATATAAAAAAGAAAATAAGCATTTATTTATTGCAATTGCTGATCCTAATAACCTTCGTCAAAAAGCTCCAGAAATTCTTACTAAATTGAAAAAAGAAGAAGGCTATAATTTTACAATAGCTCTTACAACTAAAAATGATATTTATTATGCAATTCTTGGTTATAAACAGAAAAATAGTGACATTGCTTCTAAATCGGAAAAAGATATAAATGTAAAAAACGTTATTAATGATGAAGGTGATATTAGTAAAGGAAATGCGTTGCCAATTGTTGATTTGATAAAATTAGGATTTATTAAGAAAAATATTATAGAAAAATTTCCTAAAAATATCGCAACTAAGTATCGGATTGTGGTATTTGACGAAGATGTGAATACTAAAAAAATTAAAGTTGCTATCGAAGATCCAGAAAATTTACAAACGCAAGAAATTTTAAATTTTATTGGTAATAGAAATAATATTGGCATTGAACAATATAGAACTAATGCTAAAGATATTGATTGGGCAATTACGCAGTATGATCGTAATTATAGTGATGATATACCAAGTAAGGATAGACAGCAACATGATATTAATGATCAAGTGGTGCAGAAAGAAAATCCAATAATTAAAGAAGAATATAATAAAATCGAAAAAAAAGATAATTTATCTAATAGTCCTACAAAAAATGTAACTGTTGGTAATATAAATCATAGTACGCAAAATATTGTACAAAAAGTATCAAGCGATGACTTGAATCATAAAGAAACTGCGCCAGATGTTAAAAGCACAGAGATATCTACAACAGAAACAACAACTAATTTTAATAAAAATGATACAAATATCATTGCTGCTTCAGATGAAACACAAGATCTTGATAAAATTCTGCTTGAAAAGGTTGATAATATTAATAAATTAGTACAAATCGTAAAATCTGGTTCGATCCCACAAATTGTGGCAGCGATATTATATTTAGCAATTAAATTAGAGGCAAGTGATGTTCATTTGGAAGCGGACGCTAAAGAGCTCAAATTACGTTATCGTTTAGACGGTGTATTGAAAGATATTTTGACTATGCCGGTAACATTACAATCTCCAATCGTATCTAGAATTAAAATTCTTTCGAAGCTTAAAATTGATGAGCAACGTATCCCGCAAGATGGTCGTTTCGATGTAATAGCTATGGGAAAATCAGTTGATTTGCGTGTTTCTACGTTGCCTACTATTCATGGTGAAAAATGTGTAATGAGACTTTTAGATAAAGCGGTTGGGTTAATCGGTTTGGATAAACTCGGATTAATTGGTGAAAATTTAAAGCGAACTCAGGCGGCTCTTGCTAAGCCTTATGGCATAATATTTGTTACTGGTCCAACTGGATCTGGTAAAACTACGACTTTATATGCCATGCTTAATAAGTTAAATACACAAGATGTAAATATTGTGACATTAGAAGACCCAGTTGAATATGAATTATCAGGTATTAATCAATGTCAAATTAAACCAAAAATTGGTTTTGGCTTTGCTGATGGACTTCGTTCAATATTACGCCAAGATCCAAATATTATTATGGTTGGGGAAGTTCGTGATGCAGAAACTGCCAATATGGCAACCCATGCAGCTTTAACTGGACATTTGGTATTGTCCACATTGCAT
>CAZFAN010000088.1:0-3473 GCA_964516525.1 uncultured Candidatus Saccharibacteria bacterium
TGTGGATGTTTCAATCTTTGGTAATTCAGTTTGTTGGTCAATTTGTTTTGGTCCGTCTTCAATGCTCATATTTTACGTTTAAATAGAAAATAAAATTGCGAATAATTTAAAAATTGCAAATCAAAATATTTTTTATTTCATATAATGCGCGACAGCTATACTTGAAGTTTACGACAAAATTAACAATTTTGAAAGTAAATTTCGTATAGCTGGAAGTTAGGCGATGTGAAGCGAGCGTAACTGACGGGAACTGTCGCGCATTAGGAAAAACGAAGCGAAGCGAAGTAAAATATAGGTGAAGGCTCGCCGGAGGCGAACCGTAACCAGATATGCAGTAGTAGCTGATGTATTCCATTTCTTTTTTTCGACTGCTGTCGGATTTGTTTTAAAAATTTTTAAAATTTCTTTTTCCGTTTTTGTTAGACTTCAAATAATAATATTCTGTAGAATATAATCAGTCATTTCTTTAGATTTTGACAAAACCTCCAACGATTGAGAGTTAGTTTTTGCAAAAGTTTTAGTCAAATTAATTACTTCAATTGTAGCATTATCAATTAGTTTAATATTGATATCATCTATTTTTAAGCCTTTTAAATTATCGATATCATAATCTTTGGATTTTAATAGTTTAATGACGGTTGCCATTAGCACCTGAAACCTTAAGTTGCTTTTTTCCTGTATGGTATAGTTAGGTAGTTGTTCCTTGATTCTAGCTTGAATTTTCTTTATGATTTGAGCGCAAAAAAGAAATATTTCTGGTGTCAATTTCTCGCCAAACAATTGACTATATACCTCGTCGCTTTTAAGAAGTGACGCAGGTCTTGCTCTTGAGGTATGTGGCTCTTTCCTAATTATTGAATTAAGGCTTTGGGCTAGCAATGGTATGCTAATTATTTTAGCTGCAGATTTTCCACTATTTTTATAGAAATTTTTTCTTCTATCATAAAATAAATCATTTGCTTTAAAGTAATCCTCTATATCCCTCTGTATTTTTTCAGTAGCCTTTAGTGACGCTGTTGGAATGGCTGTTTGGAAATTTGTCGCTTTTATAATTTTATCTCTAGACTCATCTTTATCAATAATTAGAATTTTTACCAATACAGACTTGTTTTGTTCATCAGCAGATGAAGTGTCGTACTTTTTTTGTTTTTCGTTGAAATGATTCCATATGCAATTTGTTGTTTGTAAGCCATTAATAATTTGGACATCATCAAGCGTGATGGTTTTTCCGGTCACACTAGCCTTAGAAGCTAGGATAGTAATGCCATTATTTAACCACCAGAAATCCAATTCTTTTTCGCTGGACAGCGTCTTAAGTATATCCATATTTACTTCAACGTTTCCCTGATAGTCTCTCACATTGGACTCAAAAATATATTTTCTTAAATTACCATCTTTATCAACTAGAAAATCAAAATAGTCTTTTAGGTTAGCTAGTAAAACGTAATTATCTTCGCCTTTAGATAGAACATTTTCAATAAAGTTGAGCGTCAAGGTGTATGTTTTTTCGATTCTTGATAACTCCAATAGCTCCTTAGCGCCAAGAAATTTTATAACAACCTCGGCCCCTGTAAATTTTTCTTTTGTCTTTTCAACAACAAGAGTTGCCTCATTATGTACCTTTTCATTTATTCCATATGTTTCTCCTTTACTGGCGTATATGTATGTAATTTTTAAAATTGGGTGTTTTGAAGCAAGAGATAAATAAGATTCTCTAAAAATATTAGCTTTTTCAAGAAGATTGACATTATAAAAACTAATTAGTTTGTTTGTGTCTTTTGATAAATCGAATATGTCTTGAATTGTAGTATTTATTTTTTGAAAAACATCTTCGGTAAATGACGGTGATTGCTTTGATTGAATTACAAAAAGATTTAATAATGGCTTAGTTTTATAATCAGCAGGATCTATTTTTTCAACTATATAGTCTCCGTTAATAAATAAGAAGAATCCATCTATGCCGCCGTCATCTCCACCGCCAATTTTGCCATCATCTAATTCTTCATAGCTTAATTCGTAATCTTTTAGTGCTTGTTCTGAAGTAAAAATTTCAAAAAAATCAGCATCCGAGTAATCATTGCCAACATCATTCTTCCTCTGGGTGATCGTACTGTCTAAAATAATTGAGTCGTTGCTTTCCATATTTATATTTTTATAATTAATTAAATTTTTTCGTAGTGTAGCGGAGAAAACACCTTATTACCCCTGCATTTTAAAAAAGAAATTTGAAAATTTTTTAAAACAATTGGGCTTTAGCCCTAAAAGAAAAACATATATTTCAGCTAACGTTTCAGCGTATGCGATGTTTTTGCGACCAGCGGGAGCAAAAATATGGGTGAGGGGCGAGCCGAGCCCCGAACCGCATACGCTGTGTTATACGCCCCGACGACCGAAGGGAGGAGAGCGCAGCGGGGCTTGCGTGTATTTCTAAAATTAT
The DNA here is from genome assembly GCA_964516525.1 of uncultured Candidatus Saccharibacteria bacterium. Taxonomy (GTDB): domain Bacteria; phylum Patescibacteriota; class UBA1384; order JAMDBS01; family CAYSHH01; genus CAZFAN01. The sequence continues at coordinate 2,438 of CAZFAN010000088.1, forward strand.
TTTCTTGTGAGCTTGATTCTTAATATAAAAGGAAAACAGGATTTTATTTTTGGGCGAGGGCAGAGGGGCAAGGAGTGAATGCCCGACGTCCAAAATTTGTTATCGAAAAGGATCTTCTTCGGAGCTTGTTTTTAATACTGATTCTAATGGTTCTTTTAGGTTCTTTATTTTTTCTACTATCCCAGAAACCCAAGATGGTAGATCTTCTTTTGTAATGATGTTTTGTTTTACTTGTTGGAATAGTCTTACTGATTTATTGTTGCCTATTACCGAAAAATTGAGATTATCTTCTAATTTTGTCTCAAAACCCAGAAATCTATCATTTATTGAGCCATCTAGCCATTTCTTGTCTGCTATTCCAAATAATTCTAAAATAGCCCCATTCTCATTTTTTGTATTATCTTCATCGTCCGTTCCTTCGTTTTGTTTGTCGCCATCAAACAATAGATAGCATGGAATACCAAACTCATTATAAAGCCTAAAAAAACGATCTATTTCATTCTTGCATCCACATCTTACGATTGATATTCCTTCTTTTATATAATCAAAACCAACAAGTTCAAAAAAATATGGCAAAATTAGACTCTCGGATTGGCCTTCAACTAGAATAATTTTTTTGGCAAAAAAACCTTCATTTGCTTTTTGCGAATCGCCAGTATTCTCATACACATTTTTAAAATATAAATACATTTCATCTGGTGTTGATTCTATGTTTTTCCTGATTTTTAAATCGGTTACAAAGGATGTAATAGATGCAGCTTTTTGAAAGGTTCCTTTTTCTTTATTTTTTCTTATTAAAAAAATTTCATCAAATTTATCAGTTCTTAAGAAATTGGGAGAGTGTGTTGTATAGAATATTTGCAAACCTTCTTTTATGGTTGTTCCATTTTCATCTATTATGTCCTGTGTCATTTCTCGTAGGATGTTATAAAAGTTTCTTTGGGCTTGTGGATGTAAAAATAACTCTGGTTCATCTATAAAAATAGGTGCTTTATTTGGTAAATTTAGCTCCGCATATGCCTTAAGGATAGCTATT
>CAZFAN010000089.1:0-3434 GCA_964516525.1 uncultured Candidatus Saccharibacteria bacterium
TGTTTGGCGACAACATAGTTACAGTTTTAATAAATTCAAAAATGTCTTTTCCGTAAGCTCCAGCATTCCCATATATCGCGCCTCCCAATGTCCCATAAATTCCATATAATGCATCTAATCCACCTAATCCATGATTAATAGACTCTAAAACCAATCTAGATAAATTTGTTCCTGAATCAGCGATCACTTGTGCTTTATCATTCACAAAAGAAATATTATTCGTTTGGTTTTTGATAATTAATCCTGGATAACCATAATCGGAAATAATAACATTACTTCCTCCACCTAAAACAAAAAATGGCACACCATCTTCTCTTGCGGCAATAATCGTTCCAATTAAATCTTCGATTTTATCAATCTTACAAAAATAATCAGCAACACCGCCGATATGAACACTTGTATAATTTCTTAATACAACATGTTCTTGTAACTTATCACCTAAAAACTTTTTTAATTTATTTATTTTATACATATTTATGTATTTATTTATTTAAATATTTATCACCAACTTTAAATATATCTGTTGCTCCTTGCGTGATAATTATTGAATCTTTCTTAATGTTTTTTTGTAAGTAATTGCAAATCTCATCGTATCCTGAAATATAAATAGCATTAATACCATTTTCCTTAATTGTCTGTGCTAACTTTTGTGATAAATTTTCTTCAATATCTTTTTCTCTACCGGCAATTATATAAGTATCAGCAATAATTAATTCATCAACACCATCAAAAGATTTTACAAAATCATTAAACAATATTTTTGTTCTTGCATATTGGTGTGGTTGAAAAACCATAATTATTTTTTTATTAGGATATTTTTCTTTTGCTGCCTGGATAGTTGCCCTTATCTCCGTTGGATGATGTCCATAATCATCAATTACAATTGCCGAATCACTTTCTCCTCTAATTTCAAATCTTCTACCTGCTCCAATGAAATTATTTAATGCTTTTTTTATTGTTTTATTCTCAATTCCCAATTCATGAGCAACTTTGGCCGCTAATGTTGCATCTAATAAATTGTGCCTTCCGGGAATTTGCAATTTTAATCCTGGCCATGGTTTATTTATTGATACTCTTTTTACTTTACACTTCGCGTATTTAATCAATGACATAACATTGTGATCATCTTGATTTACAATAAGTAATCCATCCTCGGAAAGATTTTTAATAAATTTTTTAAATGCTTTTTTAATCTCTGGTAAACCACCTTTATAATAATCCAGATGTTCCTTATCAATATTTGTAATTACTCCAATTTTTGGCTTAATGTCCAAAAAAGACCTATCATATTCACAAGCTTCAACTACAAAATATCTTACTTTTTTATTAAATACAGTATTGTCAGGTAAATATTTTGGCTTTGCTTTTTTTTCATCAAAAGGGGGTATAACTGACTCACCTACATTCCAACTTTTTCCGAAATTTAGAACATTTGCTCCTATCAAAAAACTCGGTTTCAATTTGGCTTCATGCAAAATAGTCGCGATCATTGAAGATGTTGTGGATTTACCATGCATGCCAGTAACACCAATCGAAACTACATTGTGTAACATTTTTCCGATCAATTCAGATCTTTTTAAAACAGGTATTTTCATTTTAGTAGCTGCCTCAACTTCTACATAGCCAGCTGAACTAGGAGTAATTGCTGATGTTCTTACTACAATATCAATATCATTTGTAATATTTTTTGCATCGTGTTTGTCGAATATTTTGCATCTATCTTTAAGCTCTTCACATCCTTTAAGATCAGATCCAGAAACTTTATTTCCTTGCAATAATAAAAACTGGGCTATACCTAGCATAGATACCCCACCGATACCAATAAAATAATAATGTTTCATACCTTAATATTAACAAAGTGAAGACAAAAATAGAAGAGTAAATTTAATCTAAAATATTTTTTACAATATTGTCAGTTGCATCAGGCGCATCAAATTGACAAATCTTATCGATTAAACTCTTCTGCATTTGCTTATCATCTAAAATATTTTCTATAATAGCAAATAAACTTTCAGAACTAAGATTTTTTTCTCTTAGCACAACTGCCGCATTTTCTTTTTCTAAAATTCGCGCGTTTGATTCTTGATGATTATTTGCAGCACTAGGTAAAGGTATTAAGATTGCTGGCTTCTTGCAATATGCAATTTCAAAGATTGTTCCACCGGCTCTACTAATAATTAAGTCTGAATTTTGTATAAAACTTGGCATTTTGTCTGTAAAGCTATATAGCTTATAGTCGTTCCACTTATTTTTACTAAGCCAAGCATAATCAAGTTTACCACAAACATGAATAACGTTATATTTTTTAACTAATTCTGGAACAATTTTTGCAATTGTTTGATTAATAAACCTCGCCCCCTGGGAACCACCAGTTACTAATACTGTTTGCTTATCATTGTTAAATAATTTTTCTTTTTTTAATTTAATAAAATCACTACGAATCGGATTTCCTGTATATACTATTTTCTCAATAGGCAGATTATGATAATATTTTGCAGGAAAACCAACAAAAATTTTTCGACACTTTTTTAAAGCCAAACGATTTGCCAATCCTAATATAGAATCTGTTTCATGAATATAAATTTTTTTACCTAAAATCCAAGATGACCATACTGTTGGCAAACCAACATACCCACCTTTTGAAAAAACAACTTCAGGATTAAAAAACAAAACAATAAAAAAGCTTTGTATTATTCCAATTATAATCTTAAAAATATCTATAAAATTCTGCCAATCGAAATATCTTCTCCATTTTCCAGATAAAATTTGTTTGTAACCAATTTGATATTGTTTAGCTAATTGTTTCTCAATTTCCGAACCGGAACCAATATACAAAATTTCTGTATTATGTTTTTTAAGTTCCTCAATAAATGCCATTACTGGAATTGCATGGCCACCAGTTCCTCCACCAGTTACAATTATCTTTCTTTTTTGATTTTTTTTCATATTTTTATCTATGTGCTTGTTTGGAAATATTTAATAATATTCCAACTGATGCTAATAAAATCACTAAAGATGTTCCACCATATGAAACAAAAGGCAAAGGAACACCAGTCAAAGGAAGCATACCAATCATTGCGCCAATATTTACAAAAAATTGAATAATTATCCATGCAATAATTCCAACCGCTAACAAACGAGAAAATTGATCCGGAGCATTTTTTGCTATCTTCAGCCCCCTAACAACAATTAGTATAAACACCACAAATATCAACATTGCTCGCAAGAATCCCAGCTCCTCTGTTGTAATCGCAAAAATTGAGTCAGTATGTGGCTCTGGCAAATATAAATATTTTTGTTTTGACTGACCAAATCCTAATCCAAACCATCCACCAGAACCAATTGCCAACATTGCCTGTGTAATATGATAACCGGTTCCCAAAGTATCACTTGCGGGATTTAAAAATACCATCAATCTTTGCATGCGATAAGGA
>CAZFAN010000090.1:0-3430 GCA_964516525.1 uncultured Candidatus Saccharibacteria bacterium
AACAAAATATTCACTATAACAGTTTAAAAGTTGCACGTTTTATCTCTGAAACTACTGGTGCTAAAATTGTTCTTGGTGATAGTTATAATTTTACTGTCTTACAAGATTTTCCTATAAAGATCTTATGCAATAATGATTATATTAAAAATTTATGTATTAAAAATTTCAATACCAGTTTAGATAAAAATAATATTATTGGTTACAATTTGGAACTGTTTATTCAAAAAGTACTAATAAAAAAAGAAAATATTTTATTAATAACAAATCAAAATGCAACGGCTTCAGGTATAATTTGTCAGGATTGCAAAAACATTTTTTATTGCCCCAGATGCAATCAGCTTTTGAGATTAAAAGATACAAATGATAAACATCTAGAATGCTCTATTTGTAATTATAAATTACCAATTCCTGATAAATGTGGCAAATGCGGTAGCACAAAATTAGTAAAATTTGGCAATACATCTCATAAGATAAACGAAATAATTCACAAATTGTTTCCTAAATGTAAAACAAAGATACTAAAAACAGATAATGATTATAATAATAAATACGATAAAGACGTACGTATATTTATTAGTAACAATTATGCTTCTAGTTGGAATGAATTACAGTTTGACAATACTGCATTTTTATCATTTGAAAATATGAAAATAAATCCTGTATTTAATACGAACATTAATTTATTAAAAAATGTTATAAAATTTGTTGAAATAACAAAAAAAGTTTTAATTATCCAACACTCTTCTGAAGATGACTTATTGCTAGATATTGTTCAAAAAAATATTAGTAACGTTATAGCTTCTGAGGCAAAAATGTACAAAAAGTTTGGCTACCCTCCATACAAAAAATATATAAAGTTTATATTTCGCGATACAGATGAAAAACAATGCACGAACCAAATAAACAAATTGCAAAGAAAATTAAATCAAACACTACCTAACAATATTCTGACTCGAACTTTACCTATTGGAAAAAATCGAAATAAATATATTGGAACACTACTTATATCTGCTGAAAGTTATAATTATAAAAATTTAATATTATTTTTAAATAATAATTATAAGATTTTAAATTTATCTCATTATATTGTTGATGTTGAGCCAATTAAATTGATATAGTAATATTAGACATAATAAGTAATCTTTTAAGGAGAAATATGAAAATATTAGTTACAGGTGGCGCTGGGTTTATCGGCTCACATATAGTTGATCGCTATATTGATTTGGGACATAGTGTTGTTGTTATTGATAATTTATTTCGAGGAAAACTAAATAATCTTAATAAAAAGGCTAAATTTTATAATATTGATATTTGTTCTAAGGATTTGGACAATATTTTTATAAAAGAAAAACCAGAAATAGTAAATCATCATGCGGCAATGATCAACGTTCGTGAATCTGTTGATTGCCCTATTGTATACGAAAAAAATAATATTATTGGTTTGATAAATGTTTTAGAAAATTGTAGAAAACATGGTGTTAAAAAAATTATTAACATCTCTTCTGGCGGTGTAGTTTATGGAAACCCTAAAACAATACCGACTCCAGAAGACACTCCGTTTGCTCCAGAATCTCCATATGGTATCACTAAAAGTGCAGGCGAATATTGGGTTAAATATTACCAACAGCAATTTGGAATAAATTATACTAACCTTAGATATGCAAATATATATGGGCCCAGACAGAGCACTCAAGGTGGAGCAGGTGTTATTGCTATATTTGCAAAATTAATGCTTCAAAGTGAGCAACCAAATATTTTTGGGGATGGAAATATTGCTAGAGATTATGTTTATATAGATGATGTTGTTGATATTAATGTTAAAGTTTTGTTAGAAGGAAATAACGAAAATTTTAATGTAGGAACAAAAACGATTACGACCGTTAATGACATTTTTAAATTAATTCAAAAACATACTTCTTATAGCGGCAAGCCTAAATATTTGCCGGCCAAACCCGGGGAAGTTGAAGTTAACCTTCTGGATAATAGCAAAGCAAACAAGCTTTTAGGCTGGAAACCAAAGATTGCAATAGAAAATGGAATTGCTAAAACTATTGAATATTTTCAAAAAAAATAATATAATACCTTGTTTATTAATTTTTATATATGAAAATAGTAACAGAACCAAATACAATTTTGCATCAGAAATGCGCTAAAGTTAAAAAATTTGATAAAAGTCTTCATGATTTTGCTATTGAAATGATCGATGCGTTGCGCAAATATAATGGTGTTGGTTTGTCAGCAGTTCAACTTGGAAAACCAATAAATATGACTGTCATTGAATATATACCGCAGAACATGGATGAAAATAGTAAAAAGGAATTACGTGCTAACGAGTTGATTCCCTTAATGATCTTAGTCAATGCAAAAATTACCAAATTTTCAGACAAAACATATATTGCGCCAGAAGGTTGCTTGTCTTTACCAGAAAAAGAATATCCTATAAAAAGATCCTGCGAAGTTCATGTATTAGCGCAAGATATAAATGGCGAACGTGTAAAGATTAGAGCGCGAGATTTTTTTGCGCGAATTTTGCAACACGAATTAGATCATGCAAATGGAATCTTAATCACAGACAAAATCTATCATGATTAAGAAAAAAATAATTTACTTTGGCACTCCAATTTTTTCCGTTTGTTTTTTACGATCACTAAATGAATCTGGATTATTTGATATAGTTACTGTCATATCCGAACCAGATCGACAAACTGGTAGAGGAAGAAAGGTTACGCCTACGCCTATTAAACAATATTGTTTAGATAATAACCTAATCTGTGTACAACCAGAAAAAGTTGCAACTTTAAAAGATAGATTAATCGATCTTAAACCGGATATTGGCATTGTTGTTGCTTACGGACAGATTATTCCAGATAGCATAATAAATATACCGAGTTTTGGAACTGTAAACGTTCATCCATCTGATTTGCCTAAATACAGAGGACCAGCACCAATACAAAGTGCCTTAATAAATGGCGATAGAAAGACAGCAATTTCTATTATGAAAATTGATAGTAAAATGGATCATGGCCCCATACTAGACAAAAAAGAATTAGAAATCAGCGTTGATGATAACTATGATATGCTTGAAAAAAAAATTCTAAATATAGCTCCACGATTACTAATACATAGCTTAAACCAGTATCTAAACAAACAAATTCATCCAGTTAATCAAAATCACGAATTTGCTTCATATACAAAAATGTTAAAGAAAGTCGATGGTTTAATAGATTGGAATAAAAGCGCTATGGAAATACATAATCAAGTTAGAGCGTATTCTAATTGGCCACGCGCATATACTTTCATTGAGAATAAAAGATTAATTTTTTTAAAAACTAAAATAATAGCTGGTAAATTGTATCCAATTTTGGTACAATTAGAAGGTAAAAAACCGGCGTCCTGGAAAAATTTCATAACTGGACGCAAAAATCCTCTG
>CAZFAN010000091.1:0-3294 GCA_964516525.1 uncultured Candidatus Saccharibacteria bacterium
TACTTGATCGTATTAATAAAGAACTAGAAACTAATGTGTCTATGCGATTGGAAGTTAATGATAAAAATGAATATATTTTATCTGGTCGCGGTGAATTGCATTTGTCTGTTCTTATCGAAACTATGCGTCGTGAAGGATATGAAATGCAAGTTGGTAAACCTCAGGTGATTACTAAGATGGTTGATGGTGTTCTTTGCGAACCAATTGAGGAACTAACTATTGAGGTACCTGATGAATATGCCAACGCGACTATCACGGAAGTTATCAAGCGTAAAGGTGTATTAAAATCACAAAATCAAACACAAGATGGTACTAACCTGGAATTCGAAATCACAACTCGCGGTTTGCTTGGATTGCGCAATACACTTTTGACTCTATCTCGTGGTACAGCTGTTGCAAACTCTTTGTTTTTGCGTTTTGCTCCTGTTGGAGAAAAAGTACCAAAATTACGCAATGGCGTTTTAATTGCTTCAGAAAGTGGCAAGGCTGTCACTTATGGTTTAAACAACGCGCAAGAAAGAGGTATTACTCTTATAGAACCTCAAACTCAAGTTTATCAAGGCATGATTGTTGGAATAAACAAAAAAGATACAGATCTTGATGTTAATATTTGTAAAGAAAAGAAACTGACAAATATTCGTTCATCAAATTCAGATATGGCAATTATTCTTACACCAGCAACGATTTTTTCATTAGAACAATGTATTGATTTTCTAGAAGACGATGAATTATTGGAAGTTACTCCAACCTCACTTCGTTTGCGTAAAAAAATCCTTGATCCAATTTTAAGAAAAAGATCAAGGATTAATACAAACTAAATAATTATTAGTTTATTTTTTGGCTGTCTCAATATCTTTAACTGCCTTTTTTACGTTCTCGTAACCATCTTTTAGTTCTTTTTTGACTTTAGTAGCTTCTTTGATGCCAATTTTTTTGTCATGTTCATAACGATCAACAATTTTATTTACCACATCATCATAAGTTTCTTTGGTAAATTTTTGTAGCTTTTCTAGTTCTTTGATTAGATCTCGTTTAATTTGTACATAGTACTTGGCAATGTCTTCTCTTGTTTCTTGTCCTGATTTTGGAGCAAGTAATATTCCGCCTATTACTCCCGCTACTGCCCCCGCTAAGACACCTTTCCAAAAATTGTCTTGACTCATAATTAGTCCTTTCTATTTTTATTGATAGCATCAATAATAGTTTGTGATAGTTTTCTAGCTGCTTCGAAACTTAAATACTCGCGACTGAAATTGTTAATTTTTGTAATAGTTTCATCGACAAATTCTCTGATAGTATTAGATGTCTCAATGCCATTTTTGGCAATTTCATCAACCTGTTTGCTAAGCCGATCAACTTTAACAAGTAAATAGATAACAGCAACACCTAAAATAATAATAAATAATGTTGCAACTACAGCATAAATACTTTGACTAGTAAGATAAAAATTGTATAAATCCATATATCCTCCGTTTACTTAAATTTAATCTTTTTTACTCCAGCCGGTAAATATTAAAAAGAATACCGGAACAACCATAATCCATGTATGATATGTAACTAATAATTTAGCAAGCTTTGAAGTTTGCACAATAACTTCTCTTTTAGCTGGATCCATAAAAAATAATATTGAAGAGGTCAAGAGCGCAGCATTGATAACTGAAAAACCAAGTATTTCAAATATTGAACCATTGCGGTTGTCACCAGCAAGTCCGCTTTTCATACTAATAAGAGCAACGAGTGCAATAAAAATCACTAATTGTATAGTATAAACGTTAGCACTACTACGAATAAAAACTTGATTTAATAAAGCTTTCTCGCCAGTAAAAAATTCTTGAACTGGACCTACTAATAAGGCTGTTGCGACAATAGCAACATAGATCGAAATCATAGTTACGACTGCTTTATCACGCTGCATCAAAAAACCATAAGCTACAACAGCTATAAAGCCAATCATTAAAAATATATCCCAACTGAGCGTGCCGCCCATTTTCCTCCTTGATTTATCTTGTGGAAAACACAAACATTATAATGTATTTATTATACCACAAATATAATAAACGCTAAATTACTATAATATTTTTAAGTAAAATATCAGCTTTATATACCTGTTTTTTTGAGTTCTTCAAATAATTCTCGTTGACGGCGATTGATATGTCTTGGAAATTTGATTCTAACTGTGACGTTTAGATCTCCACGGCCTTTTTTATAAGGCATGCCTTTACCTCTAAATCTAAAAGTTTGTCCATCTTGAGTACCTGAAGGAATTTTTAGTTCCAGTTCGTCACCTGTGGATGTTTTAAATCTTACTCGATCACCCAAAATTGCTTGTGTTAAAGAGATGCCAAGTTCAACATTGACTTGCGCAAATGCACTTCCGAAAAATGATTCAAAAATATCTCCCATAAAGCCACCGCCACCGAACATATCTTCAAAGTTTCCAGCTCCATAATATTGTCCTTGGCTATTTCCACCACCAAATCCACCAAACCCTCCAAAATTATCTCCTGTTGTGCCGAATTGATCATATTGCGCTTTTTTTTGAGGGTCAGATAATATTTGATACGCCTCATTGACTTCTTTAAATTTTTCTTGGTCACCACCACGATCAGGGTGATATTGCAAAGCTAGCTTACGATAAGCTTTTTTGAGTTCTTCTGGAGAAGCATTTTTTTCTACACCTAATATTGAATAATAATCTTTTGCCATAATATGAATATTTAAATACTGCTAATTGATAATTAGTTAATTAATTATACCTGTTTTAGGTCTATTTTTCAATGCAATTTTAGTAGGACGTTGTAGTTGGGGTTGCAGTGGCTGTTGTATTATCAGTTGTTGTATAAGTGGTTTCTGGAGTATATGCTTTTCCAGTAGTAATAATTGTACCGGTTTCATCAACAATCGTGCGATCATTCGGATTGATACGTACTGATAAATTGTTGCCAAGTGGGGTTGTATATTCTACTAACCACCATAAATATCCTTTTGGATCAGAAACTGCTAATGTTTCTGTTACGGAAACATTTTGATTGTTCGCGATAAAGTCAGCACCGCCACCACTATTTTGTGCTATCTGGAAAGCTTCAACATAGTTTGTACGCCAATAATTTTTCGGTATTGCCTTTAGACTTGAGCCAAGATAATCTTCTCTGTACACCAATGCTCTGACATATTTTGTAGTTTGCTCTGAATATGAGTATGTCCACCAATATTTTGTTTCATCACTCGATCCATAAGTATATGTTTGTATAGCATGATTTAGAGACAAATCACTAGGTAATTTTGTCGATATCA
>CAZFAN010000092.1:0-3257 GCA_964516525.1 uncultured Candidatus Saccharibacteria bacterium
TTATTCAGTATATGCAAGTATGACTTTTACAATTTCAATGTATTCAGTGATATTGGCGTTTGGTGTATCCGTGGCAATAGGTGTTGTGTTTGGTTGGTATCCTGCGAAAAAGGCGTCAAATTTGCAACCAATCGAGGCTTTAAGATACGAATAACTAAATATCAAAATGCAAAATCAAATATTAAAATTAGTGACGTTTATAAAATAAAATATTGATAAAGAAAGGAATAAAATGAAAAAACATGTTTGGTGTATTGTACTTATTATTATTGTTGGAGTTAGCGCATTTTTTGGTGGAGTTTACTATCAAAAAAGCAAGATGACTACTATGGGACCTGGTGCCAATGGTAGCCGTCCAACTGGATCAATATCAACTGGTTCACGAGGACAAAATAGTAACAATGGCGGATCAATACCAACCGATGGAGAAATCACAGCGATTGACGGTGATAGTATTACTGTAAAGACTTCGGATGGGGGGAGTAAAATAATTATTCTTAATAGCTCAACAACAATTAACGAAATGGCAGAAACTTCTAAAGATAAATTATCAATAGGCTCTAATATTATGGTTACTGGTACAGAAAATTCTGATAAAAGTGTAACAGCAAAAAGTGTGCAAATTAGAACAAACAATAATTAGACGCCTATATTAAATTACCGGATTTTAAAAACTGCCCTTAAGGGGTAGTTTTTAAAAATCCTAATTTCGTTCTAATGATTTGATAATCGATTCTGGATCTATTTTGGAATTATTTGCAAGAAAGTTTTTATTATTATGGTCATGGTTAGTGAATAATTTGTGATAATCTTCTATAGAAAATAACTCAAATGACTGGTGTTTATCTTCAGCTTCGCCGATATTCGAAATTTGAGTATTGATTTTTATTTGCTCAATAAGTTCATTATGATTGATAGGTAAGCGTGTAACATAACAATAAACTCCGGTTTTGCGATGTTGTCCTTTGTAGGAATATGTATATTCAAAGTAATTATTGTGAGAATTATTTTTAGGATTTATAATTGGTTGAAAATTGTGTTGCGTGTTTAATGGAATCGATGTTTCTTCAATAATTTCTCTTTTTGCCTCCTGTGTAAGTAAGTAATTTTTATTTTGATGGGAAAGAATATTTATATCGTCAATATTTCCTCCAGGATGCTCGAGGGCACCAGGATTTTTAGAATCTGCTGATTTTTCTAATAATAAAATATAATTATCTTGTGTTAGAACAACGGTTCTAGTAGTTATGTTGAATTTTGGTTTTGATTCTTGCTCTGGTGAAAAAATTTCAGAAGATAGATTTTCTTTCATATTTAAATTAGATTTACTTGCCAATTTTCATCAACCCAAACAGTTAAAATTTGTATATCTGTTAGTAATCCCCATGAATTAATGGTATTGCGAGCTTCTTGCAGATGTTTTAAATGTGTTTCTTTATCGACAGGATTACCTGCACAATCATAATGTGCAACAATTATAATTTTTTTTGAACCATGCTTTTCTGTAGAAACAAGAACTCTTTTTTTTATACTTTCAATTGTTGTTGCGTCTGTATTATCAGCTAATATTTTATCTGGTCCAGCTTCTGTTATTGTGTCTACAAAATCAACGTGATAATTTGATTTGATAAATTCATTTACTGGTAATTGTGTTCGTCCGTCCATGCAATTGATGGTTGTTGCGAATGTTCCGTGACTCATAAATTTCCTTAATAGTTATATTTGTATATTGTATTATTATTTAAAATATAAATTTCTTTTGTTTTTGTATTGATATTGAAGTCTGTAATATTAGTAATGCTATTATCAAAGGCATATTGCGCGATAAATGATCCTTGTTTGTCGAGTTCGACAATACGATTATTATCAAGAATGTATAGCGAATTCAAATTTTCTTCAGTGTAAATTTTCTTGGGGTTAGCGAAAGTTGAGTTTTCTGATGGCATATTTTTAATAGTAAAATCAACTATTTGGCCTTGTGATAGTTTTACAATGCTTCCATCTTTTTTAAGTATGTAAACATTTCCGTCAACAATAAAATCAACACTATTTTTAATATCGACGACGGAAGTATCAACATAACTCGTTGGTTCTGAATACAAATTATTATTAGAAGAAGTATATTTATAAATTTGTCCTGCTGATCCATCTAAAAGATATAAATAATCATAATATGATTTGATACTAATGGCATTTTTCCATGAGCCACTGTCATTGATGGCTTCTGACAATGAGCTAGATTGCAAGGTATACATTTTATTTTTAGATGATAACAAGAATATATTATTGTCTTTTTGACCACTTGCTGTAATTACACCGTTTGCTACAGGAATTTGCGCTGCTTCTGTCGGAGATTGAGTGGAATTTATTGCTTTTTGATAAATTTTTCCTGTTTTATAATCAACACCATAATAAATATCAGAAATATTGAAAAATTGATTTGCTTGCGGAAAAGAAACAATTTCTTTTCCAGATGATAGGCGAGTAATGTTTAATATTTTGTCATTGATAGTTGTTAGATCATTTTTCAATGCATTTATTCTATTTTGAAGCTCAGGATAATTACTAAAAGAATTTAATTTATTATTAATCTCTTCAACTAACTGTTTAGCTTTTTCATTATCTTGAGTAACTAATGCAAGAGATGCATCATCTTTTTTACTTTCAAGAGATGTCAATTCATTTTCCATTTGAGTTTGACTGATTTTGCTTTTATTGATTTTTTGTAAATAGCCGATATTTGCAATGAAAATTAATAATAAAATAAAGGCGATAATTGCATATGTTTTTGAACGATTTTTTTTGGAAAAGGCATTTTTGAAAAATATTTTTATTTGCTGCGTAAAATTTTTAATCCAGGTGATTATTTTTTTGTATTCTAAATTGGATTTTTCTTTGGTCGAACGGTAATGATTAACGTTCGGAATATTTTTTTGAGTTTGAATAATAGTAGTTTTTGGGGAAATTTCAGACCTAACGACATCTGAATTCTTCTGATTAGCAATAGTTGTTTCTTTAAACTTAGTTAGGTATTTATTGGTAAAACGTTTGGTTTTTGTTAAAAAATCTTTACTTTGTGGTGCTACTTGCTCACTATAGAAGGATTGTCCTTTTTTCCATTCACTACCTAAGCGAGATATAAAACTATTTAGGTTTTCTTTAAATTTTTTAGATGAAGCATCAAGAGTTGGTAAGGCAAAATTAAGTTTACTATCATCTAAATAAAGGACTTCGGGAATTTGATCAGTATCTTTAAC
>CAZFAN010000093.1:0-3255 GCA_964516525.1 uncultured Candidatus Saccharibacteria bacterium
TTGGATTATAAATAGCATCAACAGCAATTGTACCAAGTGGTAGTTTTTCGGTAGAAATTCTTTTTTCTACTGGAACATATCCATATCCTTGTTCTACGGTAATTTCCAATGTCAGTTTTCCGTCTTTTTGCAATGTTGCAATTGGGTATTCTTGATCAAGAATTTCAACAGAAGAATTTTTTTCAAAATCTTTAGCAGTTACTACACCAGGACCTTTTTTGTTTAATTTTAAAACAACAGGTTCGTCAGAATATGATTTCACTGTTAAATGTTTAAGATTTAAAATAATATCAGTTGCGTCTTCTTTGACACCTTTAATTGTTGAGAATTCATGAGTTATACCTTCAATTTTTACAGCTGTAATGGCAGAACCTTTTAAACATGATAATAACGTTCGACGTAATGCGTGACCAAGAGTAATACCATATCCTGGAAAAATTGGGCCAAATTCGAAAGTTGTTGAATTTGCGTCTGTTTGTGTTTCTTTTGTTTGTAATAAGTTTATATCATTTATGATGGACATATTGCCTCCATGCTTTATCTATTATAAAATTCTACGATTAATTGAATATCAATATCTGTGATAATATTTTCTTTAGTTGGTATTCCAGCTAATTGACCACTAGTTTTACTAGTAAGTTTCAACCACTCTGGAATATTTTTAGATTTTTTATCAGTATCAACAAGTGATTTTGAGTTTGGGGCAATAATAATTTTGTCTGTTGGTTTAACTTGATAAGATATAATATTAACCTTTTTATTGTTAACTAAAATATGGCCATGACTAACAAATTGTTGAGCATTGGCTCTTGAAGAAGCGAATCCAAGTTCATAGACTACATTGTCTAACCTAGTATGTAAGAGTTGCAATAAAACTTCACCAGTTGAGTCTTTGGCTTTCGCAGCTTTTTTATAATAATTATTAAACATTTTTTCACTAATTTTAAAAATTCTTTTGCAAGCTTGTTTTGCTCTTAACTGTTTTGCAAAATCAGAAAGTTTTCCACCTCTAAATTTATCGGATTTACCGGGAGCATAGGGTCGGCGAGTAAAAGCACATTTTGCTAAATTACAACGTTCACCTTTTAGAAAAAGTTTTTTACCTTCTCTTCTACATAGTTTGCATTTTGTGGTTTGTAACATAGTCTTTGATTATACCTTTCTTGGTTTTTTTGATCTAGCTCCATTGTGAGGAATCGGAGTGATGTCTTTAACAGTTATAGCTGGATATTTTTTTGTTTGAAATATTCTAATAGCTGCTTCTCTTCCAGGTCCAACTCCAGAAACGAATATTCGATAATTTTCGATATTGCATGTAGAAGCTTTCTCTAATGCGCTTTCAGTTGCAATTTGGGCAGCATAAGGTGTTGCTTTTCTTGCACCCTTGAAACCCATTTGACCTGCTGATGCCCAAGAAATTAAATTTCCATCATCATCAGTAATACTAATAATAGTATTATTAAAAGTTGCATTTACATAAACTCTGGCAATTTTAACGCTTCGAGATATTTTATTTTTTTTATTTACTATTGCAGTCATTTGATAAAAGAATTAGTTGATATTAAGATATTAAGTTTTTTCATTTGAAGATTTGCGACCGGAGCCAACACACATTCTTTTACCGCGTTTTGTACGAGCATTGGTTTTTGTTCTTTGGCCTCGTGCAGGAAGTTTTTTAATATGTCTAATACCACGGTAACTAGAAACCTCTTTTAGTCGTTTTATATTCTGATTAATAATTAATTTTAAATCACCTTCTGTTTTGATGTTTTTGTCAATATAATTTCTGATTTTATCTAGATCTGATTCTGATAAATCTTTAATTTTTTTGTTTTGATCAATGGAAGTATTGTTGCAAATTTCAATAGCTTTGGATCTACCAATGCCGTAAATATATTCCAATGCAACTAATGTAATCTTGTTGTCTGGTACATTGACTCCAGCTATTCTTGCCATATATTTCCTTTAATGTTTATATTTATGAAATTAACCTTGTCTTTGTTTGTGTTTTTTAATTTCGCACACAACCCTCACAACTCCTTTGCGGCGAATAATTTTACATTTTTGACACATTTTTTTTACAGATGGTCTAACTTTCATGATTGCTATTAATGATTATTTTTGTAATTATTGTCGTCAATACGTCGGGAAATTCTACCTTTTTCTAAGTCATAGGGAGTAAGCTCTACTAATACTTTGTCTCCAGGTAAAATTCTAATAAAGTTTTTGCGAATTTTTCCACTAATATGACATAGAATTATATGTCCATTATTTAGTTTCACTTTGAAGTTTGCATTTGGTAATGCTTCTTCAACGATTCCTTCTGTCTGAATAATGTCTTTTCCCATATAAAAACAATTAATTAGAAAGTATTCTAATTACTTTTTACTCACTTAATTGTAAGTATTATTATTTTAGCAAATAATTAAAGTTTGGTCAACACCTTTGCGCCTTTTTGAGTCACGAGAATTGTATGTTCAAAGTGTGCTGCAAGCGATTCATCTGAAGAAACAATTGTCCAACCGTCTTCCATGATAGCAATTTTGCCATCTCCACAGTTAACCATTGGCTCGATACAAAAAGTCATCCCAGGTTGTAAGACAAGTCCTTTATTGGGATTGCCGTAGTTTGGAATTTGTGGTGGTTCTTGCAGGGTTTTACCGATGCCGTGCCCTGTAAGATCTTTAATTAATCCTAAATTTGCATTAATTATGTGGTTGCCAACTATTGATTGAATGTAACCTAATTTAACGCCTGGTCGAATAGCGGCAATTGCCAATTCTAAAGATTTTTCTGTGACATCAAGTAATTTTTTAATTTGGCCTGAGGGTTTTCCAATGAAAAAGCTAATTGCAGAATCAGTGCAATATCCTTTATATTTTATACCAGCATCAATACTTACAATATCGCCTTCTTTAATAATTTTTCCTTTAGAAGGGAAACCGTGAACTATTTCTTCATTTATTGAGACACAAATATTGTATGGATATTCTGAAAAATTTAAAAAAGGGCTTGTAACATGATATTTATCTAAAAAAAGAATTGTTTTTTTTTCAAGTTCGTATGCATCCATTCCTGAATAAGTATAGTTTTTAAGCTCGTTTAATAATTTAGCTAATAATTTACCAGCATAGGACATTTTTTCAATTTGTGATGGAGTTTTTATTAACATTTTATTTTGCTGAATCCAATCGATAATATTTGTTGCTAAATTACTTGTTAAGGATTTTTTATTGAGGTCTATAATAATTAAAT
>CAZFAN010000094.1:0-3232 GCA_964516525.1 uncultured Candidatus Saccharibacteria bacterium
GGTGCGATTGGATGGACAAATATTAAGGATTTTATATATAGGAGGGTTATTTCAATTCCACTTTGGTACGATTATAAGCTTAGATTGTTTAGTTATTCATGCAAAATCACTTATTTCAATTCCACTATGGTACGATTAGAAGAGACTATTTATGCAAAAAGGTCTATTAGAATTAAATTTCAATTCCACTATGGTACGATTAGAAGAGTCAAACGAGTTTGTCATTAAAAATCTTATCCGGATTTCAATTCCACTATGGTACGATTAGAAGCCGATTATCCTTTCGCCTATTATCTTGAAGTATTTTAATTTCAATTCCACTATGGTACGATTAGAAGGCCCTTTTTATCTCTTTTTCTTTTAATCCATTTATGATTTCAATTCCACTATGGTACGATTAGAAGTAAGTATTGAAAAATATAAAACTTGCTTGTATTTATTTCAATTCCACTATGGTACGATTAGAAGCCGTTTGACGACTTTAAAAAAATATTTGGTTACCAATTACTTGGCACAGCCAAATATAAATATTTCTTCTTAAAAAGTCGTCAAACGACAAAAGTGTAAAAAAGCCCTGGGTACGACAACTTTTGCTATTTTGTTTATTTTCAATACGTCAAAGAGCATTAACAACATGGTTTTATAGCAATATTTTAATTCTTGCAGGTTTTCTTCAGGAATCAACAACTCAACTGCTAAAGAAATGTATCCAATTCCTGTTTCTCTTTACCTACAATCTCTTTATCAAGCCATTTCTCCTGTCTGGTTTTAAAAATAATAAGACTATCTGTCTCTTTGTCCATAATAGATAGTGCATTATATTTTAACTCCATAAGTTTAGCTTCGCTTATTTCGCCCTCAAATACAGAGTTTTGTATCCAGTTAAGATATCTTCTGCAAAGTTTCAGCATTTTGCCAACTCGCTTTTGTCCAACATCATATACGGCAATTATGTACATTCTACCACCACATTTTTAAAGGTTTATACTCCTCCAAGCCAAGCAAATGCTTTTGAAGTTTATAGCACTCCAGTTTAATCAGATGTTTGTAGCTAACCGATCTGCCCAAAGTCCTGTGCTGAACAGTTTCATTTAGCCTCTCTTCAAATGCCTCAACAAATTTTTTCTTTCCCTTTGGCTTTAAAATGACTCTCTTTAGAGACTCTTCAAAGTCGTCGGCCTGTATCATCTTTTTATTCATAACTTTAAATATAACTCTGTCAACAAGAAGAGGTTTAAATACTTCCGCAATATCAAGAGAAAGTGAAAAACGTCGCTCGCCGGGCTCATGAAGAAAACTGATAGCAGGGTTCAGTTGTGTCTGATGAATAGTTTTCAAGCACTGACTGTAGCACATCATGTTTCCGAATGATATAAGGGCATTAACCTCATTAAGTGGAGGTTTGTAGCTTCTGCCCTCCATTTGAAAGTCATTGATTATAAGATCGAATGCTTCGTAATAGTTTTTTCGGATATTTCCCTCAATTCCCATTAACTCATCTATCTCAGACGTTTCGCAAATTTTACCTGAAAGTGCCTGTATGGTGCTAATTAAAGGTTCAATATCTCTGCCTCTGGAGTTATAATATTTTAAGTTCTTGAGCATATTATGACTCGCTCCGATTAAGAGCTTCTGAGCAACTTCCATCCTCTTTTTCTTATTCTGTTGCGCCTTCACCTGACAGATAAGCATC
Organism: uncultured Candidatus Saccharibacteria bacterium; assembly: GCA_964516525.1. Taxonomy (GTDB): domain Bacteria; phylum Patescibacteriota; class UBA1384; order JAMDBS01; family CAYSHH01; genus CAZFAN01. The sequence continues at coordinate 1,694 of CAZFAN010000094.1, forward strand.
CTGCCCGAAATTAGAGCCTCTTTTGGCATAAATGAACCGGTATAGTTCTCATAATAGTCAAAAAAGTGGACGCAGATTTGCTCCTGACCTAAAAAGTTGTAGAGGGCTGAGTTAGCATCGAGATTGCCAAAGCAATAAAGCTCGGATACATTCTCAACAGGGAGAAATCTGGGCTTTTGTTCGTTGCCCTCTTCGTCAACAGCCGTAAACTTCAGAGTGTTGTCTTGTCTTTGAAGCCTGCCGGGATTAAACAGATAATAAGTTTTTTTCATTCGATTAAGTATTAATTATCATCCGACTCCTCTCCGCTCCAGCAAAAATCAAAATAGCTGCAGTTTCTGCAGTTGCTTTTGCCGATTCTTTCGGGGCAATCATCGCTGTGAATAATCTCATCAATTTTCACCAGGTTCTCCCGGATGTACTCTCTATCAGGTTCTGTCAGTAAAACTTCCTCGGTTTTATGGAGCTTTGGATACTCAATAATCCCTGTTGCACCCTCAATCCCATTTCTTTCAAGGACAAAGAGATAGTATTTTAGCTGCCAGAAGTGCGCCTCCTCCCTTTTATCAGACTTTTTAATCTCATGTACAACCTTCTCCTTTGAGTCATAATAATCTATCTTAATGCCATCAATTTCAATCTCCTGAAATCTTTCACTCCGCCTGGAGTATGAAGTTTCGTGTATCAATTTACCTTCATACACCAGATCGGAGGTAGATTCCATATTTATCCCGTTTGCAAACAGCCAAAGCTTTCGTTTACAAATCAAAAGGTAATTAAAATGAGTGCCAGTGATGTGCATGTTGTTTAAGTTATAAAAATGAATTGGAATTAATCCTTTCCATATCAAATCCGTATTCTTGAGAGTAGCATTTTTCCCAATTCAATAAATATTGAAAGCCATATTTGCTTTTATCAGGATGCAGCATATCTCCAATAGCTTCAAGTTGCTTTTGATAAACCGAAATGCTAAACTGAGACATGATACTACCAAACTTTTTAAATTCTATTTTTTTCATTGCAAAGTCATCAAATTCCATCTTTATAAGCTTTTCATAGTATTCAAAAACTTTCGCTCCATCAACGTATTCAAGTTCGTCTGTTAGAACTTCAATTTTCTCTAAATCAGATGTGTTCTCAAAGGAAGAAACCGGTATTTGTATCGGAATAAATAGCTGCTGGCTGTCATTATCCTCAATCAATTTAAAATCGTTATGGAGTTTTGAAAAATTGAAGTTTTTGAAGTATTGATAGTAGCTATTGTCGGAGTGAAAAACATTCTGCATATTCTTTGATTTCTGTTCAAACACCTTTTCGTACAAAGCATGAAATTGTTTCTTTACAAGAATCTCTTTGTAGTCGTCGAAAATATCTTTGTCCGTTTGCTGTACTTTATAGCGAGTGTCTGAACCATAAATGGTGCTTGTCTTGTCGCAATCAAACAAATAGACAATACAATTATCTTTTAATGCATTCCGATTGATCCGCCCAGCCAATTGTTCATCGCTATCGATAAGCGAACGATCTTTAAATCCCAAA
>CAZFAN010000095.1:0-3225 GCA_964516525.1 uncultured Candidatus Saccharibacteria bacterium
TTTATCACGAGCATTCATTTGTTGCTGATTATTTGCTATTGGTGCTACGTTTTGTGAAGCTGTTGAAGTATTTGTCATTTTATTTGTATCCTGCCCGATAGTATGTCTTTTTCTTATTAGTAATATAGCAAGTAGTATAACGATTACTGCGCCAAGAGTATACCAAATCCAAGCATAGTCAGTATAAGTGCGTGCAACATCTGATCTACCGATATTAAAATTTTGACTAATAGTAGAGGTTTTGCATGTATCAGGACAAGTTGCAACTAATTTAACACTGTCTCCTTCTTCAGCGAATAAATAAAATGTTGCAATTCCTCTGGAGTCAGCTTTTGCAGTGACAGTTTGGCCAATTTCTTGGGAAATTGTAGTACCAATTTTTCCTTTATTTGTGGCAAGAGTAACTTGTAAATCAGCAGCAGCTGTTACTTCAACTTTGCGAACAACTTCAATTGTACTTTGTGGTGTCATATTTCTAGTATCAAGTGCAATAGTCATTGGTATAGTGTCATAATAGGCAAAAAAATTATCATAACCATCTCCAGTGCCTGCTCCACTTGTGATAGAATAGCTTGTGCTTAGCCACTTGCCAGCGGTCCAGTTATTCACCTTGACTACTATTGAATATTGTCCAGCCGCAAGTCCATCCGCACTAGTAGCTGTCCATGTACCAGCGCTTTTATAATTTTCTTTTGGGTAATAATCAGTAATTTCAGTATTAGCCGGAGTGGCAATCGTTACATCTTTATTGCCTGCTCCATTATTTACCATAATAGTCATAAGTCCACCCACTGCAACAATATCAGGATTAATAGATATCGATCCTAGTCTTGTTTCTTTTTTTTCTGGTTTAACATCCGTTGGATTGCATGGGCTTATTGCATGAGCATAAGACCAGCTACTTGATATACAAAATACTACAGCAACTACTGCAATTAATTTTTTCATTATTTTTCTCCTCAAATTAAATTAAATAAACAATTTTATTATATCATGTTTTATTTGTATTTTATAAATATTTTAATTACATTAAGATTATGAATTTTTTTATTTTCTTTATTGTTATATTATTAATATTAGTTGTCTTATTAAAACTTTTTTCAACAATAATTTCCATTATTTCCGGATCTCCTTCTAGAGAAACATCAGCCGAGTTAATTAAAAAAGTTTTTCAAGAAATTGATATTAAAAAGAATGATAATTTTGTTGATCTTGGCTCTGGATTCGGCAATGTCGTACTTGCAGTTAATGATAATTACCATCTAAAAAACATTACAGGCTATGAGATTTCACCTCTGCCATATTTATTTTCAAAAATTCGCATCTTAAATCATAAAAACATTAAGATTAATTATCAAAATATGCTTCAGGCAGATTTGTCAAAGTCAAACATTGTTTTTTGTTATCTGTGGCCAGAACTAATTCAAAAAATTATTCCCAAATTGCAACGTGAATTGCCAAAAGGAGCAATATTGATTTCCCCAGTATTTAAAGCTGCACACCTAGATCCAGTAAAAATTCTTAGTGTGTCTAATAAAAAAATATATATCTATAAATTTTAGTATTGTTCTTTGATCGCTCTGTCAGCTTCTCGACGTTGGTCTCGTTCTTTAAGAAGCTGTCGTTTGTCTTGATGTTTACGACCGCGAGCAAGCCCAACTTGAATTTTAGCCCATTGTCCATTTTTAAGATATAAAGAGAGAGGAACTAATGTTAATTTTTTTTGTTCCATTCTTATCATCAGTGAAATAATTTCTTTTTTGTGTAATAAAAGTTTTCGAGTGCGAGTAGGTTCGGATGTTTTTGAAATATTTATATTTATAGCAAATAATGTTGGCTTACCATGGTCATTTAATATTTTTATATAACTACCTTGAAGATTAACATTTTTTGCTCTAATTTGTTTGATTTCTTGGCCAGTTAACACCAACCCAGCTTCAAAAGATTCGATTATTTCATAATCAAAAAAAGCTTTTTTATTTTTATTAATTTCTGTAATCATATGTTAATTATAGCATACAGGAGTAAAATTGACATCTTAAATAAAAATAAGATAAGTTAAAAATAATGAAAAAACCTTTATTTATTGTATTCGAAGGCATCGACGGATGTGGCAAAACAACACAAATAAAAAAATTTGTAGAATTTTTATTTGAGGCAGATAAACACAATCACATTTTACTTACTCGTGAACCATTTGCCGATGTAAACACTCGCAAGATCTTGCAACAAGACAATGATCCTTTGACGCACTCAGAACAATTAGCAAAATTATTTATTTCTGATCGCAAACAACATGTTAAAAAAATGATTATTCCCGGTTTAAAATCAGGAAGCTATGTTATTTGTGATCGTTACAAATATTCAACTATTGCCTACCAAAGCGCACAAGGATTGGATATGGCAAAGCTTATAAAATTACAAGAAAAAATATTAGATCCAGATATTGTTTTTTTAGTTGATCTGCCAGCAAAAAAAGCACAGGTTCGTATGCGTCAGGACACAAACCGCAAAGAACATAAATTTGAAGCAAATATTGATTTTTTAGAGAAAGTAAGACAAAATTTTCTTGAATTAAGTAAATTACTCAAGCATAAAAAAATCATTGTTATAAATGGTGATCAAACTCGCGAAGAAATATTTAAACAAATTATTAGCCAATTCAATAAATACAAATAATTATGTCAATACTTACCAAAACTGAAATAAGAGAATTAATTAAAAATAAAAAATTAGGCTTTGAACCAGGATTGGATGCTTTCCAGTTGCAACCTCATGCCATAGACTTACGTTTGGGCTATACATTTCGTATTCCAAAAACATGGAAAGTAACAAAAGATGGTCGCAAATCAATTCAAGTTGATCCGCTGGATTACAACGGTCATGAAGACAATTTTGAACAAGTTATATTAAAGCCAGGACAATATTTTGAGATATTGCCAAGAGAATTTATTATTGTTTCTACACTGGAAAAAATTATTATTAATGACGATAGATTAATGGCAGTTCTTTATCCTCGATCTTCAGTAAATAGACGTGGATTAGCAGTGGATTTAACAGGTATTATTGATGTTTGGTATTCTGGTCAATTAATGATCCCGTTGTTAAACAATACTCAAACGCAAACTATTCGGATATATCCAGGTGAACGTATTTGCCAAGTTGCATTTGATCAATTATCATCGCCTATTGATAAAATGGAGGCATACCAACACGGACTAACAA
>CAZFAN010000096.1:0-3218 GCA_964516525.1 uncultured Candidatus Saccharibacteria bacterium
TTTCTGGTATAGAATGAATATATATATGATAAATATTATCTTTAATAATAATTTTTTGTTGTGACGATCCACAATGAATTTTAGCATCTATTGTCATATTTATTTTGCTCCAATTACAACCGTAATTTTTGTATTATCGGCTAGCGTATTGTCGCTAATGAGAGTTGGATTGTATGAGGATAATGTTTCTTTTATTTTTTTGGCTATTTCAAGGTTCTGGTCGGTATAATAAATAATGGATTCGTTGTATGAATTTTCTGTATTGCCAATTTGGGCTACTGATATATTGTTATTTTCTAAAGTCTTTTTGGCGCTATCTGCTACACCAGAAGTTTGCGCACCATTTAGGACGATAATATTAACATTGTTTGAATCTGATGATGTATTAGTACTTGATGATTGACTAATAGTTGGTTCTGGTGTTGCAGACGGCGTGGTTACACCTTGTGTAGAAGCACTAGGGTCAACGGTTTGTCCTAAATCTTTGATACTATTGTCAGAACTAGTTGGAGTAAGCTCTTTGTATGTTTGATTACTATTGTTAAAATAGCTGAAAATAAAAATTGCGACAATAATAAAAATGCCAAATAACAATATGTTTGATTTGGATTGATGTTTTTTATTAGTTGATGACGCGGATTTTGTATGTGTTGAAGTCTGTTTGGAAGGCGTCGGTGGTTTAATATCAAAATATTTAGACATATAAAAATTTAATTGTTTTAACAATATCAAAAAATATAGATGTATACTAGGTTATTTTATTAAAAATTATTATTTAAATTTTCTAATTACGCCTTTGACTTTTCCTTGGATTTGAACATTTTTAGTACGAATTGGAGCATAATTTCTATTGGCTGGCTGAAGTCTAACAAAATTTTTTTCTTTGTAATATCGTTTTAAAGTAACATTTTCTTTATCTAGAAGAGCAACAACAATATCTCCATTGTGTGGAATTGGGCATCGTTCAATAATTACATAGTCACCGTCTAAGATGCCATCTTCAATCATAGAATCACCAGCTACTTTTAAAGCATAAACATTGGGTCCGGCCATGTCAGGTGGAATGTCTAAGACTTCATTGGTCTTGATGGCTTCTATGGGATAGCCAGCTGCAATTAAGCCTAATAAAGGAATGGAAGATAATTTATTTTCATAGTTTGTGGAAATTTGTACAGATCGAGCAAGTTTTGGCTCGTATTCTAAATATCCTTTAGATTTTAAGGAATTGATATGTTCGGCAATTGTTGCGACTGATGATAAATGGAAATATTTAGCGATCTCTCTATAACTAGGAGCATATCCATAATTTGAAATAAAATCGGTAAGATAATCCAAAATTTCTTTTTGTTTTTTTGTTAGTGGTATCATGTATTTATTATAGCGAACATAATCCAAACAATCAATTGTGGAAATCTTACCGATAATATTTTTATATAAATTAGTAGTTTTCCGCTAAAAGCTCATAATAACTTTGTGGATGTGCACAGGCTGGACAGGTTTTTGGCGCTGCTACTCCTTTGTGTATGTATCCACAGTTGCGACATTTCCAGTAAACATCTTTTGATTTTTTGAAAACTAAATTTTCTTTAATATTTTTTGCTAATTTTAGATATCTTTTTTCATGGTGTTCTTCAACTTCAGAAATTTCAGTAAAAACTGTTGCTGCTTCTTTATACCCTTCTTCTTTGGCAATTTTCGCAAATTCAGGATACATTTTTGTATGTTCAAATTTTTCTCCTGCAGCAGCAACTAAAAGATTGTCGTAAGTTTTTTTAACAGTTGGAAAATCATAGTTTTCTAAAGATGATTCAGTAGTCTTTTTTAATAATTTCATAAGACGTTTAGCGTGTTCTTTTTCATTGTCTGCAGTTTCGGTAAAAATCGCTGCAATTTGTTCATAGCCTTCTTTTTTTGCCTGTGAAGCAAAAAAAGTATATTTATTTCTTGCCATGCTTTCTCCTGCAATGGCGCGAACAATATTTTTTGGTGTTTCCATAATAAATCTCCTAATCTAATTATTTTTTATTTCGGTGAAATAAATACCAAGTTACAACGAGAGCAACAATTGAAAGTAAAGCAATAACTCCAGATGTTAATTGAAGTTGTGCGAATAAGTCGGTAACGCTTACGCGTACTAAATTATTGATAATGTTTTGAATTGATGAATTGATATTTAACGTAAGTAATTGTTCTGTTAAAATTGTTGCTGGTGTTTTTGCGACCGAAGCAACGATAAAAACAACAATGGAACTTATTAAAAATGGATATGACAACGAGCGAATAAGCGCAGAGGTGTTTTTATATTGCATGTAGATGATAGCGACGATCATAAGAATAAAAATAATCAAAGACGTCCATAGATAAATAGAAATATTTTTAATTAGACTTTGAAAAGTTACAAAAGCATTGTAAGCTTGCTGTACTTCATTGGTAATATTAACACTATTTGATTCGACTTTATTGATTTGATCTCTAGCATTGGCAATACTTTTTTTAATATCATCAAGATTATATGTCATATTTTTACAGTCGATGGAAACATTAAGTAACTGTTTTAATTGACTGTTTTCGTTTTGACTATCAGTACAGCTTGGGATAATTTGTTCTAACACTGTAAGTCCGTCGCTGATTTGTGATGTATAAACATTTAGATTGTCTAATTTAAGGGTAACTACTGGATTGGCATGTGGTTCTTGAACAAATTTAGCAATTTGGTCAATTAGGTTTTCAGTTTGTTGTTGAACCCAACTAGCTGGAATAGCTTTTTGAACGATAAAGATTATTCCTTGTTGAGCTATCAAATTGGTCGCTGCATCCTCGGATATTTTTGTGTTTGTTATAAGTGATGGTATACCAGTTGATAATAATTGATTATACGTATCTGCTTTTTGTAAATTATTTTTGTAAAAATCAGGATTAATAACTGTTACCTTTAAGTTGAGTGCAAATAAAAATATTACTAAAGAGATACTAGCAATCACTGAAGCACAAATTGTCAGGGTTTTTATTAGTTTTGAATTTTTTGTATTGTTCATATTTTCCTTTAAAATAAAATTTTATTCAGAAACGATATTTATTGAAAGATTATTAGCTTTGTCGTTGGTGTCCCATGGTCTAACGCTATCAATTTTTAACTGAGTATTGCCTTTAGATGTTACCTTGTAAGTCCAAGTATTTGATCCAAAATCGCCAGACATTCCGCTATTAGCAGAAACATG
>CAZFAN010000097.1:0-3133 GCA_964516525.1 uncultured Candidatus Saccharibacteria bacterium
AAAACTCAATTCCAAATTAATCAGAACCTAATCTTATTGAAAAAAATAATAATTTTACTTCAAATCCAATCCAGGATATTAACCTTTTTATATTGAAACCTAAATTGATAACTGGCCCATTAATCATAATACATTTAACATCATCAAACAATTGCTTTTTAAAAAGCATGAAACTTCTTAAATGTTTGAAACCGTTAGAACGGCTATATATTAATGTAATATCATGCCCATAGTTTGCCATTGATTTTGATAACATAAAGTGTCGCGTAGCTCCTTCAGAAGTAGGCACATTGGCATACTTTGATATATACCATATTTTCATAAAATTTTAAGGTGTTAAATAAAAAGTCTGACTACTTCAAAAGCTTCTGCATACTCGCAACCTACTTGTACACCTCTTGCTTTTGCAAGAGAGTAAATGAATTCTTCAGATAAATAATCTCTAAATCCCTGGGATTTATATTCTTTCAATGAATTTACTTTTGCATCAATATGAGTCTTATCTAATTTAATAAAACATTGTGTATTAAAGGTAAGATTATTCCAAATTAATTCATAGCCTAAAAGTGTAGTATTCTTGAATGCCCTTAAGCCCTCATGGGCAATAGTTGTATGATCTTGATGAATATCGTTAAGACTAGGGATAAAAACTAGGTCAAATTTTGTCCTGTTTCTTAACTGAATTAAATCTTCAAGAATTTCCTGCCGTGCGTAACTTAGTTTTCTTACTTCATAATTTAGAATTATTAAGTTCTCTTCTTTTATACCAAGAATATTTGTTGCTCTTTTAACTTCTGTTTTAAGAATATCTTTTGGGAATCCTTTGGGAACAGATTGTTCAGCTGTGGAAAATGCAACATAAACTACATTAATTCCTTTATTAATAAAGTAATTAATGCTTGCACCTAATCCAAGTTCCCCATCGTCTGTATGAGGAGCCAGCACTAAAATATTTGAGGTTTTATCAATGATGTTCATTACATTAAAATTTGCTAACAAATGGTCTTTCAGTATATATCCTAATTCCCCATTTTCTTATGTAGTCCCTTAAATCATCTGTTTCTTCATCTTCCTTACCAGCGTACTCAAAGGTTTCTACATTAAATTGAAATGAGTTTAATGAAATAATGGGATAATCAATTTTAATTAATGGATTTAGTCCATGATATTTTGCAATAGGTAAGTAGTGATTTGTGATAATATCATGAATTTTCTCAACCTTCTCATTATTAGTCAATTCTTTAATATGTCTTATAAAACGTGCTGGGTTTCCTGCATATATTCCCTTCTCATTTAAGGATTTTGTCACTACCGAATTTGCCCCAATTACTGCAAAATCTGAAATTGAGACACCCATCATAATAAGACTCCGATAGCCAACAATAACACCATTGCCAATTTTAACACCAGAAAAACTAGCGGGAAAACCGTCTAAAACAGACAACCAATATCCATGAGTCAGAATTGATGTATCAGGAGATAATCCTACATCATCCCCTATACTAACCTCCTCACAAACATTGATAAAATTATTATGAATTGTACATCTATCTCCAATTTCAAAATTTGCATTAGGATGCTGTCTGCCACCGCCTCCAATAGTTAATCCTGAACTATTAAATAAATGTTTACCAAACTTAATATTATTACCCCTAATTTGTGTATTATTTCCGAGATGACTAAAACTATCTATCTGGAAGTCCCCTCTAATATTAATATCAATGTTTTTCCCAAAACTAACATTTTGTGCGATATTAATTCTATTAGCAATAATTTTTATGTTGTTTGTACTGTCTTCGTATTTTTCCATATTAACTAAATTAAACCACCGTTAAGATCTATTGAAGTACCTGTTATGTAGCTTGTTTTTATTAAATATTCAACCGTGTTAAAAATATCGGCAGGATTACAAAATGAATTTGACGGAATTCTTTGTTTAAGCATATTGGCAAATTCAGGGGTAATTTCATTAATTCCCATGCCAATATCAGAATACCCCAAGTTAATATTATTTATTGTAATACCTTTTGATCCATTTTCCGCTGCAATTGACTTGGTAAGTCCCCACAATGCAGCCTTTGAAGAAGCATAAGCACTTATACCTGGTGTAGAAATTTGTGCGGCAACTGATGAAAAGTTAATGATTCTTCCAAAGTTTTGTTCTCTCATAAATGGAAGAAGAGAGTGAATCATATAAAAAGTACCAAATAAATTAGTTTCAATAACACCTTTCCATTTTTCAATATCAGCCTTGTGTGCAAAAGAGTTGTAATTTTTTCCAGCACAATTTATTAACACAATATTTTTCAAGACTGATTTATTGTTTTCAATAAAGTTAGAAATTGAAACAAAATCTGTTACATCTAATTTCTGTAAATAACTTTTAGATTCACCTGAAATCGTTCGATTATAAGTGCCAATTACATCTTTATTTGAAAGTAAAAATGTTTCAAGAAGATATTTACCAACTCCTCTTGACGCGCCAGTAATAATTATCATATTATGAAGTTACCATTTTAAAATTGCTGCACCATATGTCCATCCAGATCCAACAGCAGCAAATAATATATTATCTCCTTTTTTAAGTTTTCCAGATTTGTTTACTTCATCAAGCAATATTGGTATTGTGCCGCCACTTGTATTTGCATATCTGTCCATATTAGTCATAACCTTTTCCCAATCAAGACCAATAATTTCAGCTGTTTTTTGGAGTATTTTAATAGAAGGCTGATGAGGAATCATAAAGTCAATATCACTTACAGTTAATCCCGTATCAGATAAAACTTGATTAATCGCTTTGGGCAAAACTTCAGTACCTGTTTCATATACAGCTCTACCATTCATCTGAAAATAGTGCAATCCTTTTTCAATCGAGTCTGCGGATGCTGGAATCTCTGAACCACCGGCAGGGATTGTAAAATTAAACTTGCCTCTGCCATCAGTATACAATCTCATAGACAAAAAACCCTCATTTTCAGATCCATTTGAAAATACTGCAGCACCTGCACCATCACCAAAAAAAACCGCATCTCTTCTCTTCCAGTCTGTTATTTTTGAGAATGTATCAGCTCCCACAACGACTATATTATCATACACGCCTGAAGCAATAAACTGGGTAGCAACAGACATCCCG
>CAZFAN010000098.1:0-3079 GCA_964516525.1 uncultured Candidatus Saccharibacteria bacterium
AATATTGCCAATTAGACACGTGGGCGATGGTGGAGATTTTGGGGAAGATAAAAGCAGTGATTTAAGATATAAATATACCTAGTTGTATAATCAAAACATTAGATAGAAAGAACATGTCAACAAATATTTCCAAACAAAAACGAAATGACTTAATTAATAAAATTAAGTTAATAAAGAACCACATCGCCGCAGCTAAACAAGATAAAAACACTGGCAATTTGCTAACTTATTTAAGTGAATTGGAAAAAGAAATAAATGGTAAAAAATATGGCCTAGTTTTTGAAGAGCATGAAGAAGAAATTGATCAGAAACTTAAAACTCATACCCCTGTTTTATCTGAAGAAAAAGATTTGTTTATTGATAATGGTGGGCAAATGAATTTTCTGATTGAAGGGGATAATTTACCAGCTCTCAAATTATTAAAAAAAACTCATAAAGGAAAAATTGATGTTATTTATATAGATCCCCCATACAATACAGGAAATAAAGATTTTATTTATAACGATAAATTTATTGATAAAACAGACTCTTTTAAACATTCAAAATGGCTTTCTTTTATGGAAAAAAGATTGCGATTGGCGAACCGTCTGTTACAAAATACGGGAGTTATTTTTATTTCAATTGATGGTAATGAACAAGCACAATTAAAATTGCTTTGCGATGAAATTTTTGGTGAAGAGAACTTTATCGATAACATTATTTGGGATAAAAAATCATCAGCAAAAGGTGTTCCACCAAAAAATATGATGGTAAATGTTCATGAATACATAATTGCATATCAAAAAAGCAACGGATTCAAGTTTGTTGGTCAAGAAAGAACTGAAGAATCTGGTAAATTCAAGAATCCAGACAATGACCCTAGAGGGCCTTGGCGAGAATCTAATATAAAAAGTACAATTAAACAAATAGACCAAGCATTCACCATTATCGATCCAAATACAGGCAAGGAATACACAAACACATGGGCTTTTTCAAAAAAATCATTGGAACGAATGATTAAAGAAAATCGTATTTTATGGAAAGATACTCTTCCAAAGCAGAAAGAGTTCATGCGAGAAATGAAAAATGAGAACATGGCAATAAGAAGCAATTGGGGTGTCTTTGATGCGCAAAGCACAACTGTTTTTTTAAAGGGCTTGCTTCCAGATACTAAATTTGATAATCCTAAACCAATCAAGTTAATGGAGTATTTAACAAAGGTTGCTGTTAGAAAAGATGCTGTAGTTTTAGATTTCTTTGCTGGCTCAGGAACAACAGGACATGTGGTCATGGAATTAAATAAAGAAGACGGTGGAAATAGAAAATTCATTCTTTGTACTAGCAACGAGAATAATATTTGTAGAGATGTGACTTATGAAAGAATCAAGAGAGTTATTGCCAAAGAAAAATATCAGGCTAGCTTAAAATATTTTAAGGTAGGTTTTGTTTCCATTGATGAACAGCTCTACTATGAGTATGCAGATCAATTGCTCAAACATGTTCGCGAACTAGTTGAGCTAGAAAATGGTATCAATTTCGAAGGAAACAATAAAATTAAAATTATTCTAACTGACGCTGAATTTGAGGCTTTTTCTGGAAATGTCACCGAACTTAAAAAGTGCCAAAAGATTTATTTGGGTCATGATGTTTTAGTTAGTGGTGTTCAAGAGAAATTGTTTAAAGATCATGAAATTGAAATCAATATTATTCCAGACTATTACTACAAAGAATTGGAGAGCTAAATGAATCTTACTCTTGCTAACTTTCAAATTAAAGCCATCAGCGACTTAATGGATGCCATGGCAAGTGATAAAAGAGACATTGTTTTAAAAAGTCCAACTGGATCTGGAAAAACAATCATTTTGACTCGCTTTATTGATGAATACTGCAAAGGACATGTAAAAACAGTTTTTGTTTGGTTGACTCCCGGAAAGGGTAGTTTAGAAGAACAAAGTAAAGCCAAAATGGATGACTATGTACACGGTAGCCAAACCAAACTTTTGTCCGATGTGATGGCTAGCGGATTTGAAGAAAACGATGCGTGTTTTATCAATTGGGAGAAATTAACCAAAAAAGGCAATAATGCTCTTAAAGACAGTGAAAGAGTAAACTTTCTAGAGCATATACAAAAAGCCTTAGATAATGGTTTATCTTTTAAAATCGTTGTTGATGAATCTCATCAGAATGACACTGTTAAATCAGATGATATTCTTCAATATTTCAAAACAGATAAAATTATTCGTTGTTCCGCTACTCCCAAAGGTTTCACCAATGCTTATGTAATTGAAATTCCTGAAGAAGATGTTATTGCTGAGGGCTTAATTAAAAAAGTCTTAATTATTAATGAAAATTTTGAACAAAATATCAATGTAGAAAATCAAATAGCCTATTTGCTTGATAAAGCTTTAACCAAACAAAGAGAAATCCACTCAGAATTATTAAAAAGAGAAACCAATATCAATCCTTTAATCATTGTACAAATTCCTAATAAATCCGAGCTTTTGCAAGATGAAGTTGAAAAATACTTTGAGAGTAAAACCATCACCTATGAAAATGAACAATTGGCAGTTTGGCTTTCGGATAAAAAAGAACATATTGATGGTATTGAAAAACCAAGTGCAAAGCCAATTGCCGTGATTATTAAACAAGCGGTTGCTACTGGCTGGGATTGCCCAAGATCATACATTTTGGTGAAGTTACGAGATAACATGGGTGAGATTTTTGAAATCCAAACCATTGGTCGTATCCGTCGCATGCCAGAAGCTAAACACTATGAAAGTGATCTCCTGGATAGTTGTTACCTTTATACTTTAGATGAAAAGTTTACTGAGGGTGTTAAAACGCATCTGGGAAAAGGAGCACTCGATGCAGCCAAACTTTACCTAAAACCTGAATTTAAAAAAGTTTCTTTAGTTAGTGAACAGAAAACAATTCTTTCTATGGTTGGCAGAGATGCTTTGCAAGCATCTAGTGCTATTTACAAACATTTCATGAATGAATATCGATTAAATGAAAAAGTAGACAATCGTAAAAAACTTGAAGCAGCAGGATATATTTTTAGCAACAATATTATTGCCTCAACAAAATCAGGAGCAGTAAG
>CAZFAN010000099.1:0-3048 GCA_964516525.1 uncultured Candidatus Saccharibacteria bacterium
TTTTAGTATTATACTATTACTTTGTAGAACACAGCATATCTGCTTGCTAAACTAACTTAAAAAATTTTAAATTATGAATAATAGATTTGAACAAAGTTTTCAGTCAAATTTACCACAATCTGAAAAACTAGAACGAGGCAAGCCTAAACTTGAATTTACAAATAACGACTTAAGAGAAATATTTGAAGATGAAAAATTTAGCCCTGAAAAATTAATATTACTGCTAAAAAAGCAATATCCAGATACCTATAAACAAGGTGTAGGGGTATGGGAAGGATATACTTTAGAAGAACATACCTTAATGGTCATGAGGCAATTTGAAAAATATTTCAGTGACAAAGATTTGCCTTCAGATATTGATAAAAATATGTTTAGATTAATTCTTGCATTGCACGATATTGGCAAACCGGAAGCGATATCAAAAGGAGGCAAACATTTACAATATGAGTATACGCAAAGGGATATTAAATTATTATTCGAGGTTTTAGGCGTTGGTGAGAGGTATAGAGATTTAGCTCTTGCGCTAACTTCAGGTGATCCGATAGGTAAGTATTTAACAAACAGGACAGATACAATACAAACAAGAGCAGTTATTGAAAAAATGGCGAACATAACGAAGATACCAATAGACGAATTTTTTGAATTGCTTTGTATTTATTACAAACTTGATGCTGGAAGTTATACAGAAAATGCGGGTGGACTTAGATCACTCGACAATCTGTTTGATTTTGATGAAATAAATCATAATTTAAATTTTGCTCCATATATTCAAAATAGAATAGATCAACTGGGATTTACAAAATAAAAAAATACTACATATATTTCAAACAATAAATATTTAGCTACGGAGAAATTATTTATATGGCATATTTCAATAAAATCGGACTACTTTTATTAAGCGACGATCAGTCAAAATTTTTAGTGTGTGAAAAAGATAATTTTACTTCAGATTTTATTATGCCTGGAGGACAACTAGATAAGGATGAAAAAGATATTGATTGTCTTGTTCGTGAAATTAAAGAAGAACTAGATACGATAGTCGACAAATCATCTTTAACATTTATAAACGAATATATTGATGCGGCAGCTGGCGACCCCACAAAAGATGTTTCTATAAAGCTATATAAAGGTAAAATTATCGGCAAACCTAGACCGTCCGCTGAAATCATAAAGTTTCATTGGATTGGCAAGGATGACTTATCCCACCCTCGACTTTCCCCGATTGTCAAGAATAAAATTTTGCCAGATCTCATTGTAAAGAATATACTAAAATAAAGCCAGCATATCATATAACACGGCGTATTTAATTAAAAAATGATTCCTATGAAATTTTTTGAAAATAAAAAAGGCTCCGTTTACTACCTATAGTAGGAGCCTTGATGTGAAAAAATGTTTCTTGTGGTCACTAATGAATCTTTTCTCTAAGAAGCAAATACGCTTCTCTATTTCTCTCTATAATACTAAGCCATTCTTCATAACTTGTTTTTATATTTGCGAAGATAGTTACATTGTTGTCGGCGAGCCAACAAGCGAGAGACTCCGCCGATTCCATGACTGGCGAAATTGGCGTTCCTTCGGAAGTTGACTCGTACATCTGATAATGCGAACGCTCAGCTTCCGACCATTGTGGCATAATAGCGCATCCATAGTTCGGCGGGCTATTTTCAAGCCAGCCGTCACGAATCCCTTCCGCAATTTCTCCCTCACTGTACGGGAAGTGCTCGTGCATGGGGATATAGTGGCCACTCTTGTCTCTTGGGTGTTCCCAGTTTGCAGGAACTCTGCGCAATTCTCGACTCATGATTAACCCTCCTTTATTAATAAATATGCTATTTGATACAAAAATTAGCAGTCATAGTAGTATGACAGGAAACGGCTTTTTTGTAAACCATATAGTCGAAAAATTTGAAAAATTTTTCACGAAAAATATTGCAGAAGACTTTTTAAAAGCATTTTAATAATAAAAAAAATTAATACTAAATAATTAAATGCCAAGAATTTTTATATAAATTTGTACTATAACCTCACTTAAAAATAATAAGAAAAGATGTGAGTCTCGATTGATAAATCATGATTTGTGGTTAATTTGCTAATTTGCTAACATTTTCATTAAGACATAGAATTATTAATTTTAAATAGTTGTTTATGAACATCGAACGAGAACATTTTATAGAAGAAAAAAACGATAAGCGTCTTAATGCAATTGATAATGAGTTTGATTCACTGGAATCAGATTTTTCGCTAGAAGAAAGAATAGAGTTAACCAGAGTTCTATTTGACGAAGTTTTCAATTCACCTAACTTTAAGAATGATTTTGATGAACATGTCCAAAAAGTATATGCAAATAAAGACAATGAATTAAAACATTTTTTTCTGCCCAATATTCCTGGTGGATCTGGCAATATTAAAACAATTCGTGAAGGATACGATACTAGATCTGAATATTTAAAAAGTGATAAACGAATATTTCTTAAAATTGGGCAGGGAGAAATGTGGATTATACCTAAAAATGAAAATCCATATTTTCAAATCTCGATGTCCGAATGCAGTGCAATTGTTGGCAAAAATAGCGATAATTTTATCGTTGCTCATATTAGTTATTCAGCAATTGATGAATTACAAGCAGTAATAAATTTTATGAATAACATGGGAATTAACGCAGAAAATATTTATGCAATTGCTAGCATCGGAGAGTCTCAAAAAAGAAATTCTGATAATGAATATACAAAAAGAGCATTTGATCTAGATCATTATATAGCATTAGGCATTCTTGCTAAAAATATTCATCAGTTTGAATGTGATACTGTTAAAAACAAGCAAGATGACAGCCGATTGATTAGTAATGTAACACATGTTATCGGCTGTAACGATGCTTTATTTAAATATTCTTTTGATCTAAAAAGAACACCACGGGCTAACAACACATCTCAACTTGAAGAACGCATCGGAGATTTTAAAAATAAAGAAGTTATAAAAATATAAATTTGGATTAACAGTTAGATTAGGAAAAATAAATTATTCTGCATCTATTAAAAAAAGCGCTAGTGT
>CAZFAN010000100.1:0-3037 GCA_964516525.1 uncultured Candidatus Saccharibacteria bacterium
ATCACCACAAATTAACTTTGTTTTTGACGCATAATTTTCAGGTACCATATATTTTTTTCCAGCTTCATCAGTCATTGCCTGCCCATCAAAAACACCTTCAATATAATTTTCAGCAATTCGTGTATTTATATTGCGAAATGATTCACTTTTTTCATTATCACAATTCAATATCTTTCTTAATTTAGATATTTCACTCTCAATTGTATCCAAATATTTATTTATTTGGTGAATTTCTTTATTGCTAAATTTATCATTTTTATTCATCATATTTAAATTTATGATTCTCTTACAGGTGGCGCGTCAACATGTGCTGTGTTCCCCCCATCTTCTGACGATAAGGTTCGCCTACGAATATCCTTTTCTACTTCGTCTTTAGGAAGACCATATTTCAATCTTGATAACTGTTTGATACTATCTGCAAATTCCTTTGTCTGTGTTACTTCTGATTTGATACCTTTCAAACTAAAAGACTTACTTGGAGTACCGTTTATTAATAATTTTACATAAGCTGTAGCAAAAGGCAAATTAGTAAAGTCTTGTTCTGATATTCCTGGGAACTCTTTAGCTAAAAAATCAGCATCTGAAGCTCCTACTCGATAGCTAATCAATGTTCCCGCATTGCCAATACAAGCATCCCTAATAGTTTCTGTTAGTTGTTGCACATATTGATGAGCTATGGCCAAATTTAAACGGTATTTACGAGCCTCAGATAAGATAGTTTTAAATGAATCAGTAGTAAAATTTTGAAATTCATCTACATAAAGATAAAAATCGCGTCGTTGTTCTTCTGGAGTGTCTGCTCTTTGAAAGGCAGCAACTTGAATTTTAGACACCAAAATCATACCTAATAAATAAGAATTCATCTCACCAAGTTTTCCTTTAGACAAATTAATAATTAAAATTTTTCCTTCATCCATAATTTGTCTAAAATCAAAAGCTGACTTTGTCTGACCAATAATATTTCTCATCAGATCATTTGTCATAAACCGTCCAAATTTAGAAATAAAATAGTTATACATTTCTGATTTATGAAAATCTGCAGTTTTTGCCATTTGCTGATTCCAAAATGCTAATACCATTGGATCTTTTACATAGCTAATACACTGATCACGGAAAGCATCATCTGTAAACAATCTAGGAATCTCAAGCAGTGATCCTCCACCAGGTTGCGCCATAATAGTCAATGCAGCATTTCTTCCCCAGTGTTCAAACTGTGGCCCAACCATACCTGTTTTATTAGGGTCAAACAATTTATAAAATATTTCCAACCATTCTGCAATTAAATAATCTTTATCTTCCGGTCGTTTCCATTCAAGCAAATTTAGTCCCATTGGTCTTTCTGCATCAGACGGATCAAAATAAACAACATCTTCAGCTCTTTCTTTAGGAATAAATCCTAAAATCGTATCTGCGGCATCACCATTAGGATCAATAAAACAACAACCATGACCCTGCTCGATATCTTGTTTTATCATGGTCAAATATAAAGTTGTTTTACCTGTACCAGTTTTACCAACCATATATACATGTCGACGTCTATCATCATTTGCAATAAAAACTTTTTTAATTTCACCACGATAATGATTTTCACCTATTAAAATTCCTTCTGTTGGCACATCAACTGGCGCTGGCAAAATTCTTGATTTTAGCCAACGAATATTAGGAGTTTCCACGAAACGATTAGGAAAATGAAAAATACTTGCTAATTCTTCTGTATTTAAAATCATATAAGGAGAAGTAAATTCTCGCAAAATAAAACTTGTTACAAAATTTGCCTGATCTTTAGGTGTAATACGCTTAAAACTATTCCACTCCGGTGCGTTAAACTGTGAAAAAGTATTTAAAATGTTGTCCAAATGCATCTGCGCATCATGCTCGTTAGGTGAAGCGACAACTACTTTTATCTGTGTTTTAAATCCAACCTTTGATTGTTTTTCACGCAAGGCTTTCATTTTCTCTTCTTGAATTGGTGTTAATTTATTTTCTTCAAAACCTCGTCTGTCTTTATCTTTATCAGATTGAAAAAAACCAAATATTACACTTGCAACTTTTGCAATACCTGATTCATTGATTGGTTTATTCTCGACAATATCACGCGCTGTTTTCTCTACAGCTCTCTTCCAATCACCAGAAGTTGGTTTGATTAAAATCTGTATAGTAGCCCGTGAATCCTTATCAAGACGAGATAAGGCATTTGTAATCTGATTAAGTGGTTCTGCTTCAAGATTCTTATATGTTTTTATCGGAAAAACAAATTTTTCAGATAACTTCAAAATCCCACATTTTATTTGTGAATCAGCAGAAAAAATCTTAAATTCTTTACTTGGTTGCACGTCAGCATCAGGATACAATGCTTGAATTTGCTTCTCGACAAATCCTTGCAACTCTTTTGGCACACCAACGTAAAAATAAATTTCTCCATTTTTAGCAATGATTTCAAAACTAGTTCTAATTTGCCCTAAAAATTTAGATTGAAAGCTTTTATTATAAACTGAAGTAAATATTGAAAATAATTGTTCGGCAACTGACATTACTTGCCGAAAATCTTCACGCTCTTGTGTCTTTTCTTCCTCACGTTTAATAAGCTTTGGCACCAAAACCTGAAGCATTACCAATTTTTCAGCTTGTTCAATACTCAGCTTCTTCTGTTGTCTATTGCGATAGATATAAAAAACAATAATTCCAATGCCAATAAAAATGAAAATAACAATAAAAATAGCCAAATAATTAGTATCTGTTGTTGTTACCACTCCTTCGTATTCCATATTTTACAAACTTAATAGTTTATTCTTTTTTTGTTGGCTGAGATTCAGAATTATTAAAAAAATTTTCTCCAATTTTTTCTTCTTGCTCATGAGGTGCTTTAGGTTCTTCTTTCTTGCTACCACCAAAAAGCCAACCTAAAAAACCTTTTTTTTCTTCTTTCGGAACCGCTGGACTAACCGGTGCCGAAGTAGCTGCTGCAATCTCAACTTTGATAGCATCAGTTTGTTGTCTCTCTCCTGGCTGAGCAGGTTGAACATTTTGCTCTTGTTCT
>CAZFAN010000101.1:0-3014 GCA_964516525.1 uncultured Candidatus Saccharibacteria bacterium
AGATCCCAAAAACAAAAATAGTCTTTAGCCCTCCTAAAAACTTGTAAAATATTTAACAACCCTCTTTAAAGTCCTCCATGTCTATGACATTTAGACATCCTTGCTTTTTATTAAACACGATAATATACCATATTTCAAGATAAAAGTCAACCCTATTATTAATAGGTAAATCTTTGCAATATTTCTTCTATTTCTTCATAGCTACTTACCCGTACTAATTCACCACGTAATTGTTTTACTCCATCTATACCCTTTAGATACCATACAATATGTTTACGAAATTCTAAAATTCCTTGCTTACCTTTAAGCTTATTTACCAAAAAAGCATGTTTTAAAATATTTTTTTTAATAAACTCCCAATTTGCCTCATTAATTGTTTGGGATTGATTTTTTAACTTTTCAAATATCCAAGGTTTTCCCAATGCACCAGTTCCAATCATCAATCCATCAAGATCTGCTACTGTTTTGCAATCAAAATCAATATTTATACCTCCATTGCCAATCACCGGAATTTTTAGTTGTCTTTTAACTTTTAATATCATATCCCAATTTACTGGACCACAAAAACCATTTTTGTAAGTTCTACCATGTATCGCAAGTGCATCTGCTCCGCTTTCTTCAATACGCTTACTAAAATCTAGAATTTCTTCTTCATTATTCCATCCTAAACGGGTCTTAACTGAAATAGGAATATTTTTCACTTCTTTTTTAACTGCTTTTATAATTTCACAAGCCAAATGCTGATTTTTTATTAAAGCTGCTCCTGCACCTACTTTTATCACATCTCGTGCAGGGCAACCCATGTTTATATCAATCCCGTCAGGAATAGATGAAATTTTTAATGAATTTTCAATATCATAATTTTTAAATTTTATTAAATTTGCAATATTATTATCTTTAATTTTTTCATTACCATTTTGATTTTTGATATTTGATATTTGTATTAAATCCTTGTGCCACTCTCCCGATGCGATATATTTTGCCGCAAAAGCAATATGTTTTGGATCAGCACCAAATATTTGTACTACAAAAGGTCTTTCTGTTTGAAAAAATTTTATCAAATTCAACGTTTTTAATAGTGCTTTATCGTTCATTGTCATCATGAATTTATTTCGGGATCTATTAGACTCCAAATCATATTCAGAACGACAAGAAGCATTGTGCCACAATGCCTCACTTGAAATCATTTCTGAATAAAGCACGTCTACACCAAAATCCTTACACATCAAACGCATTGACTGATCAGTATATCCAGCCAATGGCGCCAATGCGAAAAATGGTCTGTCTAATTTATTCCAAAAATTTTTCATAATATTGTATTGTACCTTAAAATTGTTTTTTTAACAATAAAAAAGACTTGGTTTTTTCCAAGTCTCACAGAATTTTTATATACAAATTTATTCTTCAATTATAGAACCTTTTTCCGTATTTCTTACCTTAAATCCTAATTTTTCAATCTCGGCACGTAACTTATCAGCCATATCCCAATCTTTTAAAGAACGGGCTTCATCCATATCTTTTGCCATTTTTATAATATCTTCTGGAATATTAATAGTCTTAATCTTATCAAAATTTAGTCCCAATACCCTATCAAAATCTAAAACAGTTGCATAAATATCTTCATTTTTATTTGAAGATTTTAATACATCCCATAATATAGTAATAGCCTTTGGTGTATCAAGATTATTTTCCAGTGCTTTTTTAAATTGTTGTTGGAAATTTTTAATAATTTCACCTTTTTTATCAGTAATTTTGGCTCTGATGTGAGAATAAATACTTTTTAAACTTTCATTAGCTATTGTCGCAGATTTCCAGGTAAAATTAAGCTTATGACGATAGTTTGACGTTAATATTAAATATCTAAAAGCCAAAGGATCAATTTTTTTATCTATAAAAGTATCCAATGTTATAAATCCACCAGTTGATTTGGATAATTTATGACCCTCGAATAAGATATGATCAAAATGCACCCAATAATTCACTACCTTATGACCTGTTGCGGCTTCATTTTGCGCAATTTCATTGCTATGATGCACACCTATATGATCTACTCCACCGGTATGAACATCAAAATGGTCACCTAAATATTTGATACTCATAGCCGAACACTCAATATGCCATCCTGGAAAAGTACGCTTCTCCCAAGGACTTGGCCAGATCATTTGCCGATTTTCACCCACCGGTTCAAATTTCCACAATGCAAAATCAGTAACATTCTTTTTCTCCGGATTAAATTCTACCCTAGCTCCAGCAATTTGTTGTTGCGCTTTAATATTTGCTAATTCTCCATAATTTTTTATCTTACTTGTATCAAAATAAATGCCATCTTTGGTACGGTATGTATATTCCTTTTTCTCTAATTCTTGCACCATGGCTAGTTGCTCTTGTATATGTTCTGTAGCCCGACAAAAAACATCTGGAGATAAAATATTTAATTTCTTAATATCTTGTTTGAATTTATCTTCAAAAAATCTCGCCACTTCCCATGCCGTCTTTCCTTCTCTTTTAGCACCTTTTTCTAACTTATCTTCACCCGTGTCAGCATCTGAAGTCAAATGTCCAACATCGGTAATATTAATAACATGCTTAACTTTATAACCGCAGTATATAAATATTCTTTTTAGAATATCAGCTCTAATATATGCCGACAAATTACCAATATGAGCATAATCATAGACAGTAGGCCCACAAGTATACATTTTCACTTCACCAGCATTAATCGATTTAAAATCTTCTATTTTGTGATCTAGTGTATTGTAAAATTTAATTGCCATATTTATTCTTTATTATTTTCATCATTTTCATTTATCATATCCTCTTCTGGCTCTTCTTTCAAAAATTCATCGTCTTCCAACAGTTCATCTTCTTCATTAATCTCTGGCGCTAAATATTCTGGATCATCAGCAACTGCTTCTTCAACCTCATCAATTTCTTCTTTTTTATAATTTGCTGGCTTACCAGTCGTTTGATCCAATTTTGTTGGATCCAATGGCTCCAATGGCATGTCGCAATAT
>CAZFAN010000102.1:0-2997 GCA_964516525.1 uncultured Candidatus Saccharibacteria bacterium
CCATTGGACTTGGCATAGCTAGCCCAAGTATTGGCATTGCCGGCACCATATAGTTTGTCAGCCGGATAGCCAAGTGCAGACCACTTCCAAGCAACATAGTCTGTGCAATTGCGCTTGCAAAAGCTAGTCATCATATTTCCAGCACAAATATCTTCTGAAAAAGGCTCTGGTTCATCATAGTAAGGATATCCTCCTGTACCACCACGATGAAGATTTGAACTTGCTTTGGCTGCTTCATTCAAGGCCTTAATAATAGCCTCATTAATAGCTGAGACTTGTTGCATTTTCTGGCTAGCACTATTTTCTAAATTTTGTTTTTCCGTCTCAGTCAAATCACGAATGGTGCTTTGTTGCTCTTTTTGTCCTTCAAGACCATCTTGATATGATACTTGTTCACTTTGCGGTGATTGCAATTCGTTTTCTTTGTCTTCTAGCTGTTTTTTACTTTGATTTAATGAATCTTTGATAGTATTGATTTTTTGAATATTATCGTTGATTTTATTGGTAATCGCTTCAAGATAGCTACTGTATGTTACCAATTGTGTCAAAGTATCACTTGTCAAAAACACATAAAACGGCGCGACAGAACGCTGCCCTTCATACATACTAACCAGAGTTTCTGATTGATCGCTTTGTGCTTGTGCTAATTCTGATTGTTTTTGTGCAATTTCTGCACTGATCTGATCTTTGGATTTCTGATTGTCGTCAATTTGACCGGAAACAGTTTGAATCTTTTGTTCTGTTTCGCTGATACTACTATCAAGTTTATCAATTTGACTAGATAAATTTGTGATTTCTTGACTTTTTTCTTTAGCTTGTTGCTGATCAACTTGTGCTTGTTTACTAAGTTCGTCGCGTTGACTTTGCAAATCACTAATTGTATCCGCACTGGCAGATAAAGGAGAACAAGTACTGACAATAATCAGTAAACCAAATAAAGTTATTTTAATATTAGTGCTATGCTGTAATATCTTCATAAAGTTCCTTTTAATTATTATAACCAATCTATCCACTATCGTCTAACACATTAATAATTAAAAAAATTTATATCTTTTGTATGGGAAACATCTTCAAGACGACTACCTAGTTTATGTCCAGAAGACTGCTTGATATATTTTTCAATGAGTTCTTTTTTCTTACCGATGGCAAGACTATGGTTACAAATCGCAGGCCCACCAATACAACCACCAGGACAACTTAGAACATCAAAAAAACGATGTTTATTCTTTTCTGACTTCATCAAATCAAATTCTATTTTAAGATTGTCTATACCATCTATGATCGCTATTTCATCTGGTTTGAATAATTTTTGAATATGTGAAGTTGCGGCCAGGCCACCAGAAATTGGGTATATTTTCGTAAATTCCTGAATGTACGAATCAAAAAGGTAACTTCTATTAAAATCGCTTTCAATAATATTATTGTTGGCAAATATTTTTCTAAGTTCGTCAAAGGTGATTACTCCGTCAATATATTGAGAATATTTTTGCGCTTCGATTGTTTGCTTAGCCAAGCATGGTGAAATAAAAAATATTTTATCGTCTGGATGGTGTTTGCGATAAATTTTAGCTGTTGCTATCATCGGAGAAACAACAGGTATAAGATACTGCACTAAATCTGGATATTTATTTTTGATAGTTTCTGTGATTATTGGGCAAGGAGTACTAATAAAATATTTTTGACTGGGATGACTTTTGATATATTCGATATAGTGTTGATTGACAACTTTTGCTCCAAAGGTAAGCTCGGAAACTTTGTCAAAACCAAGACTACGCAACATGCCAATAATTGCTGGGTAGCGAAAATCAATTGGAAAAGTTGGGGCGAGCATGGCAATTGATTTATGATCTTTAATTAGTTTAAGTATGTCTTGCATGTATAAATTATAACATAAGGACCATGAATAAAATATTATCAAATTGCAAACTTTATCTTGCCTTAATCACACACCGGGTGTGTGATTAAGAGTCTTGATTATTAAAAAAAGCAGACATTATAATAGTCTGCTTAATGATTGTCGATAGATATTTTTTTAAAAAATAATAATTTGGTAACCGTATTTATCTATTTCTTCCGGCTACCAGATATGGACTTAGTCGCGTATTTTTTTGAAAATTTCTTTTTTTAATTCTTCAAGATTTTCAGCAGCCTCCTTTGGCAATTCCTTTTTACCGGCCTGCTCCCATTCTTCAATTTCGCAATGTATCTTTGTGTAGCTATAACAGCAAAGTTTGCAATTCAGTAAGTGCTTTTCAATTTGTTCATGCCGTTCAGTTTCAAGGTGCTGATAATAAAAATCAATCATATCACTTTCGTTAATGCATTCTGTTGTAAGATTAACCCCTTCTGCCTCTCTGCCAAGGAATTTGGAAAAAACCTTTCTAATAATTTGATCCTTGATGTTATTATTTTCCATTAATAATCAATCCTCCTCTTATTTACCCTTTTTCTGGAATGAAAAATTTTCCAGAAAGAGATAAATAAAAGAAGTAATTTTTTTAATGAACGAAACATGAGATGTTATCAAAAAATCGCTAATTTGTCAACCAAAAAATCACCAATTCACCGGTAGTTTATGTATAAAAATTATTAGAAAACAAGTAGGTCTTGAACCTTTTTGGTATCCGAATGATAGATATAGCATAAATATTCAAATTAATGTCGATTAAATAATAATTAAATGCTATGATTAACTTGAAAAAATATACAAAATAAAAGATTTAATTATGGAAAAATTTGAACCTAGCCAAGAACACGCAGAAAATAATGCAAATGATAAACATTCGAAAAAAAATGAAAAAAATCCTAATAAATCTGGATTAACTTTTGTGGATACTAACGAAATAAAAACTTTGTCAGAAAAAGAAATTTGTAATAAATACAATATCAATAGAGCAACATATTACCGTATGAAGAAGAGACTTAATGATGAAGGTCGAGCATACTTTTATTCTAAAGAATACTTCCAAAAAAATTCATATGTACACAAAACTGTTG